>CAYRJT010000335.1:0-2424 GCA_964424675.1 uncultured Lachnospiraceae bacterium | reverse complement strand
TCAAGCTTTACAGACCCGGTAATAACAGTACCAATTCGGATTCTGAGGTGCAGACAATCAGTCTTGCGAAGGCATCACCACCTGTAGGCATTAGTGCAGTCAGTGCAACTGCAGATGCGCAGGGAACGATTAATGGATTAACCCCTCAAATGGAATATATGCAGCAGGGAGCGTCCTCTTGGACAAACATCAGTACATATTCCATACAGGTTCCGGCCGGAACTTACTTTATCAGAACACAAGGGGCATATACAACGCTTCCAAGTGATGCAGTAGAGGTGATCATAGATACAGCAGAAACACCGGCTGCAAATATCTCACCTAACGTAACAGATGCTGATGATGAAGTGAATGATATTGATAACGCAAAGGAATCAGAAGATATAAAAGAAGCAGATGCGCCTGCTGACTTTGTTCCATCTACAGCAACAGGCCCCAGTATCGTTGGAAACAGCAGTATACGTGGATGGGATGCCATTATTGCCAATATGACATCTGCTCCTGTGTTTCTGAATATGAATGGGACGACAGCCGTTACGGCAAATGCTTTGCAGGCAGCGAAGGATCATGACTCTGAACTGGTTCTCGGAATGGATAACGGAACTGTATGGACTCTTCAGGGAAGCTCTGTCAGTCAGGCTGCACAGGACATAGATCTTGGAATTACAATCAATGCAGGTGAAATACCTGCAGATACCCTAAAGCATCTGGAAACAGATGCAAAGGACTATCATCAGTTTGTAATTGCACATAGTGGAGATTTTGGATTCTCTGCCAGTCTTTCCATGTATATTGATACAAAGGAAGCTGGGAAATACGCAGATTTATTTTATTATAATGTTACAGACAATACAATGGATCACATAGATACCTGTATGATTGATGCCAGAGGATATGTAAGCTTTATGCTGAATCATGCATCATCATATGCCGTGACTGTCAATCGTGTTAAATATACTGGAGGATCGTTTCAAAATGAAACGAACGCCGGTGAAGTCAAAGAACCTGTTCATATCAAGCAAGAAAAGAAAGAAAGTCCCCTGAAATGGATCCTCCTGTTTTCAGCAGTTGTTGCAGTATGCATTTTTGCGATTATACTTGTATTACGCGGGAATCATAAAAAGAAGAAATAAAGAAATAAAAACGGGGGCTTAGTTTGCTAAGTCCCCGTAAGGTGACGGGTTACCAAGTTCACTTCTGAACTTTCTTTCTCTTTCTACAGATGCCTCACTGGCAAGATCCATATATTTGATAAAAATTTCTTCAACAGGAACTCCCTGCTCTGATGCAAGCTGATCCAGTACCGGTCTCAGCTTATCGAGCTGAAAGGATATCTGTGTCTTCTGAGGATCAATATCACTCAACACCTGATCAGCATACTCATTGATTCTGTTTAACATTTTTCTGTCATCTGCGTTCATATAGACATACCTCCTTACACAATACAATTTTATCATAAATTGTGGACAGATTCAAGCCAGATACAATATCATGACGATTTGGGTTGTACATAAAAAGATTTTTTGATAAGATATAACTATTCAAAGTGATCAGAAAGCAGGAGAAAGATTATGGCACAAATCAGACCATTTCAATGTATCAGACCAAAAGAAGAGCTGGCATCCCACATTGCAGCTTTGCCTTATGATGTATATAACAGAAAAGAGGCAAAGAAAGAGATTGAGAAAGAACCGCTTTCGTTTCTGAAAATAGATCGTGCAGAGACGCAGCTTCCTGATGATATAGATACGTATGATCACCGGGTGTATGAAAAGGCTCATGATACATTATGGGATATGATTCGTAAGGGAGACTTTGAACAGGAGACAAAACCTTGCTATTATATCTACAGACTGACCATGAACGGGCGATCACAATCAGGCATCGTAGCGTGTGCATCTATAGATGATTATGAAGATCATATCATCAAGAAACATGAAAATACACGTGAAGACAAAGAACTTGACAGAATCAGTCATGTTGATATCTGTAATGCACAGACAGGTCCTATTTTTCTTGCATACAGATCCAATGACATGATTAATCAGGTGACAGGGCGTTATCAGACAGAAAAAGCATTATATGACTTTACATCAGAAGACGGAATCAGCCATACAGTATGGAGGATATCCGATCAAAATGATATCAGAACCATACAGGATGCATTTCACAAAATGAATCAAATCTATATTGCTGACGGCCATCACAGATGCGCATCTGCAGTTAAGGTTGGCTTAAAGAGAAGAAGAGAAGCAGGTCATTACAGTGGGCAGGAGGATTTTAATTATTTCCTTTCTGTATTGTTTCCGGATGATCAGTTAATGATTATGGATTATAATCGTGTTGTGAAAGATTTAAACGGATATACTCCAGATGAATTTTTAGAAAAACTTAAGGATGTCTTTTCAATTCAGTTAGAAGAGG
>CAYRJT010000334.1:0-2427 GCA_964424675.1 uncultured Lachnospiraceae bacterium | reverse complement strand
CTCAATCATCGCAAGGAATAAAGCTTCTTCTGGATGGTCATTTTCTTAATCTACTGTAATCTCCACCCCGGCAACATACTTGCGATCCATCTGATGCCGCTTCTTCCGATTCTCCACAGTATCAAAGATAATGGAAAAATCATAGTCTTCCGGATATAGCTGTGAAGCCGCCACCTTCAGCCTCAGACGTTTATGGTTGATCTCGATCTTTTCCTTTGCAATCTGTACCAAAACATTGCCTGATGCATCCGCGGGTCTGACCACGATTCCGATCTTGCCCTCCGGCATGACCTCCACGCTGTCACCTCTTGTAAAGCCTTCACCATGTACTGCGTCCTTTTTAACTGTCTGCACACGAACCAACTTCGGAGCACTTTCCTTTTTCAGTCCGTCACTCCTGCCGTCAAGCTCTAATTCCTCAGTCAATGCATCCGATACCTCACCATAAGCTTCCTTTGCTGCAACCTGCAGCATAGATGCCGGAACGCCTAGCCGCTTTGCAATATAGAGTGCACAGCTGTCACCGGCTTTGCCGATTTCCAATGTATACAACGGCCGTAGACTATCCCGGTCAAAAGCCATTCTGGCATTCATAATCTCCAGATATCGATTCGCATATTCCTTAACCTCAGGGTAATGCGTCGTCACAAGGAACAGACAATGACTCTGCCGCAGCTGCTCCAGTACCGCAATGGCAATCCCCATGCCCTCTGCCGGATCTGTGCCGGAGCCGAGTTCATCTAAGATTACAAGACTTTCGTGACTGACCACCTTGAGAATATTTAATACATTCTTAATGTGTGCTGAAAATGTCGATAAATTGTCGGATATATTCTGACCATCCCCAACATCACAGAGCACCTGGCTTCGCATCGGAATCTCTGCCTCTTCACACGGAACATGCAGTCCTGTACATGCCATCAGGCTCATCAGTGCCACTGTTTTGATTGCAACTGTCTTACCACCTGTATTCGGTCCTGTAATGATGACCCCGCGTGTCTCACCACCAATTTGAAAATTCAGTGGAACACATTCGTCCTGTGCAAGCAGTGGATTTCTTGCATTGATAAGCTTCATCCGGTCTTCTGTATTGATTACCGGCTCCACTGCCTTCTGGTCTGCGGATAGCTTTCCCTTTGCAAAAACAAAGTCCAGATCTGCCAAAACTCTGATATCCTCTCTGATGATATCTTCCTCTGCTGAAATCTGCTCCATCAGTACATACAGAATGCGGCGCACTTCCGTATCCTCATCCATTGCCTGAAGTTCATATTCCTCCTGCAGTCTGGCAACAGCCTCCGGCTCAATGAAAAAGGTCGATCCTGTAGAAGATTTATCAATGACACTGCCTGCAACCTTATTCCGATATTCTTTTTTCACCGGAATACATATCCGGTTATTTCTTCTGACCAGAAAAGAGTCTGCCAGGTAGGCTTTATGACTCTGCAGTGTCTTCTCTGCCTTATCATTGATCTTATCCTTACACAGCTGCATACTGCGGCGGATATCCCGCAGTGTCGGAGTCGCATAATCATCTACCCTTCCGTCTCTGATGCTCCGTTCAATCTCTGCATACAGACTCTCCGGGAAGTTCAGGTTATCACTGTAAAACGCCAGTCCGATTTGTTTCTCCTTGCCCTTCTCGAGATAAGACTTCATACGTCTGACTGCAACCAGGAAAATCCCGACTGCCTCCATCTCTTCCGGTACCAATAACTCACCCGTCACTGCCCGGTCCACATATTCCTTGATCTTCTCCATTCTCGGAATCGGCGGTGCTCCAACCTCATCTAACATCAGTCTCGCCTGTGTCGTATCCCGAAGACTCTTTCGAAGCTCTGACTCCTTTAACATCGGCTTTAACTCTGCCGCTCTCTGCTTGGCTTCGTCTGTATTCGCATAATCTGCGATTAAATTCTTAATAGATTCAAATCCTGTAATTTCAAATGTCTGGTTCATAGTAACTGCTTCCTTTCGCAAAAAATGATAGAAATAGAATATCGCAAAGCGATATTCTGCGCCGCTTTTGTGTCGTTTTGACGACATTGTACATCTACAAAAGCGTGCGCATCCTCGCGGAGCGTTTATTTATGATAGGAGCACTTTCCTATCATAAATAAAAAAACTATCCAGCTCTCTGAATAGTCATGTGAAAACAATCAAATGAAATAGATACAAAAACAAAGCATTTGAACCCGTTATCTGTTCAAATCCTTCCTGACCTCTTCAATTCATTGTTTTCTTAAGCAGTTACAATTAACAAAAAATACCTCTTTCAATTTAAAACTCATGTGTTCTGATGCTTGATAGTCTACCACCAGAAGATTATCCTGTCAACCCCCGCATGAATGAACTCATGCGGGGAGCTGTTCTTACAGATTCTCATTCGTGGATTTCCAATATAAAGTCACACACTTCATCCCCGCG
>CAYRJT010000333.1:0-2471 GCA_964424675.1 uncultured Lachnospiraceae bacterium | reverse complement strand
AACTGAACGATCTGCTCAAAAAGCAGGGTAAGATGACGACAGAACTCAAGGATCTGAAAAAGATCAAGGGCAATCTGATGACGGAGATCATGAATTCGTCAGAGGCGATTGAAAAGGATGCCATCGACAAAAAGACAGAGAAAAAGCTGAATGATAATAAGCGTCTGATCAATGAAATCAATGATAAGATGGAGCAGAATGAAGACGATCTGTATGAAATTCCAAAGCAGATTGATGCTGTTAACCGCGAACTGATGCTGAAAACAATGGAGGTCTGCTATGGTAAGCTGCATTCCAATACAGACAGTATAGAAGAGATCGCGCGGTGGATCCAGAATATCCGGATAGAATTAAAAAAGAACATTATCCGCAAACAGGAGCAGGAACAGAATAATCTGGAACTGTATTCCTATATGCATGATATATTCGGTGCTGATGTCATGGAAATGTTCGATATGAAATATAATCCGCTGCAAAAAAAAGAAGCAGAGGATGCAGTGAAAAAAGAAAATGAGGCCTTGCAAAAAAGCAGGGAGCAGACCGAAAAGGAATCAAAATGAAAAGAATCGTAACAAGAGAAGAAATGAGACAGTCAGAACAGTGTACCATACTGGAACACGGCGTTTCTTCTCTTATTTTAATGGAGAGGGCGGCACTTTCGGTATATGATGTCCTGCGGCAGGAACAGCTTTTGTCAGGAAAGACTCTGATTGTATGTGGATCAGGCAATAACGGAGGAGACGGACTGGCCATTGCCCGCATTCTGTTTGAACACGGATATGAAGCAGATGTCGTCATGACGGGAGATTGCGGAAAGCACACAAGTGAAGTGAAACAGCAGCTGAGCAGTCTCAAAAGTTACGGTATCCCGATCTATGACGAAATTCCAAAACAGTCATATACTGTTATTATAGATGCGATATTTGGAATCGGCCTGACGCGTGAGATCAGTGGGATTGCTTACGATAGGATTGCAGAGCTGAACAGCATGACAGGCGTCAAGGTCGCAGTGGATCTGCCGAGCGGTATTGATACAGATACCGGCAGGATCATGGGGATTGCTTTTCATGCAGACCTGACAGTGACATTTGCATTTGCCAAGCTGGGAATGTACAGCTATCCTGGAACAGGATACTGTGGCAGGATCGTTGTCTGTCCGATCGGAATCCTTCTGGAGACGCTGCAGGAACCTTATATTATGATATATGACAGCAGTGACCGTATCCTGCCGGAGAGAAGACAGCCATCACATAAGGGCACATATGGCAAGGTGTTGTTGATTGCAGGGAGCGAAGGGATGTGTGGGGCAGCCATTCTGGCGGCTGAGGCAGTCCTGAGGGCAGGGGCAGGAATGGTCAGAGTCGTCACTACAGAGACAAATGGAGAAGCAATGACGAACAGACTGCCTGAGGCTATGCAGCTCTTATACCATGATGGATTCCTGAACAGGCAGGAGGAAAGAAATAAACTGGCTGATGCCATGGAATGGGCAGATGTGATCGGCATGGGTTCCGGTATGTCTGTTTCGGATACTGCTAAGAGCATCGTTGATTTTGTGATGGAGAATGGTTCAAAGCCTATGATACTGGATGCGGATGCCTTGAATCTATTAGCACGCAGGCAGAACATGCCTGTATGGAAGAACCGGGAAGTCATTATCACACCACATATCAAAGAGATGGAGAGACTAAGCAGGAGACCGGCAGCCGAGATCACAGACAATCCATATCAGACGGCACGTGATTATGCGTCAGCATCCGGTGCTGTCTGTGTACTCAAGGATGCAAGAACGGTCATTGCCGCACCGGACGGAAACTGCATACTGAATACAGCCGGAAACAGCGGAATGGCTACCGCTGGCTCAGGCGATGTCCTAACGGGGATCATATGTGCAATGAAGGCACAGGGGCTTTCTGCATTTCAGGCTGCATCCGCGGGCGTTACACTGCATGCAAGAGCAGGGGATCACGCTGCAGAAAAGAAAAGCGAATATGGTATGATTGCATCGGATATGATAAAAGAACTCACAGAGACTGAATCGGAGATGAATGGAATATGAATGTAAAATATGAAAGAGTATGTGCCAATGTAAATCTGGATGCAATTCTTGCAAACATGAACAGAATGCACGAAAAGCTGCCGGACAGCACACGGATGATCGCTGTAATCAAAACGGACGGCTATGGACACGGAGCCGCTGCGATTGCACACGAGCTGGAGAATGTAGATTATGTATTCGGCTATGCGGTTGCAACAGCTGAGGAGGCTGTGCTGCTGCGGCGGGAAGAGATACAAAAACCCATCGTGATACTGGGCTACACATTTCCGGATACTTATGATGATCTTGTCAGATATGACATCCGCCCTACTGTGTTTAAGGAAGAAACAGCAAAACAATTGTCAGAATGTGCTGTAAGGGCAGGTCATACAATCAGGATCCATATCAAGGTGGATACCGGAATGTCACGGAT
>CAYRJT010000332.1:0-2483 GCA_964424675.1 uncultured Lachnospiraceae bacterium | reverse complement strand
AATTAAAGGAGGTACTTCACATGGAAGTCAAAATGAATACTACAGACCGCAAAGGCACAGTTTCTGTAAGATAATAAAAAATTACCTTGAAAAATGAAAGGAGAATCATATGAGTAAACTTCAGTACACAGCCCTGTATGAGCGACTTTCAAGGGACGATGAATTGCAGGGCGAAAGCAACAGTATCACGAACCAGAAACATCTTTTAGAGGATTATGCCAAGAAGCATGGATTCGATAATTATCGTCATTTTACTGATGATGGTATCAGTGGTACTACATTTGACCGAAAAGGCTTTAAAGCAATGATTGAAGAGGTTATGGAAGGTAACATTTCAACAATCATTGTAAAAGATATGAGCCGATTCGGGCGAGATTATTTGAAAGTCGGTTATTATACCGAGATTATGTTTGTCGAGAAGGGAGTGCGCTTCATTGCAATCAATAATAATATAGATAGCGCAAATCAGACAGACAGTGATTTTACACCATTTCTGAATATCATGAATGAATGGTATGCCAGGGATGCAAGCAGGAAAATAAATGCCGTATTTACAAGCAGGATGGAAAGTGGTCTCAGATGTAGTGGAGCTATTCCTTATGGCTATTACAGAAAACCGGATGATAAGCAGACCCTCTATGTTGATGAGGAAGCATCCAAGGTTGTAAAACGCATATTTGATATGGTTATCAATGGCTATTCATATAGCGAGATAACAGAAAAATTTCACGAAGAAAAGATACTGATTCCAAGTGAATATCTTAGAATTATAAGCCCAAGTGATTGCAGGCACAACGAAGCAATTGACCCATATTATTGGAGTGCCCATACCTTATCAACCATTATCCATAGGCAGGAATATTTGGGGCATACTGTTCTAAAAAAATCAAAGGGTATCTCATACAAGAGCAAGAAGAGAGTAACAGTTGCCGAGGATGACAGACTTGTATTTGAGAATACACATGAAGCCATCATTGATGAAGAAACATGGAACCTCGCTAATAAGATTAAAAAGCGCAGAAAGAGAACACCTTATACCGAGGATCCATTTAATCTTACCGGCATACTTATATGTGCTGATTGTGGTGCTAAGCTTGTAAGACATGATGCACAGCCAAACAATAGAGAGAAGATGGTTTCAGACAGAGGTTATTCCTGCAGCTCTTACAGAAACAGATTTCATCATTGCACCATGCATTATGTGAAGCGTTCCGATATGCTTGAACTGATTAAGGTTGCAATTCAAAGAGCAAGCAAATACACGATAACTAACGAACAGAAATTCAGAGAACAGATAATGGCTGAACTATCTGCCAAGCAGGAAATTGATGATTCTCAAAACGAAGAAAAGTTAATAGAAGCGCAGGCAAGAATGAAGGAACTGGAGCATCTGATTGATAAACTCTATGAAACATATGCCAATGAAAAGATATCAACAAGACAGTACGATAGACTAATGACTCAGTACAATGCAGAGTATGATGAACTCGATACACTTACTCAGGAAATTGAACCGGTCAAAAATGAATTTAATCCTAAGGATGCAATGGATTCATTTGTTGCACTTGCCAAGAAGTATGCTGATTTTGAGGAACTTACACCGATTATGATTCATGAATTTATTGATAAGATTGTTGTGCATGAATCAAATGGCATCAGAGGTTATGGCAGGAAACAGAAGATAGAGATTTATTTTAATTTCATCGGACAATTCATTCCACCATATAGCAAGGCAGAACTGAAGGCTGAAGCAAAGAAGCAAAAGGCTATTCTTGATGAAAAGAACAGAATCCGAGCAGAAAAAAGAGATGCCACAGTAAAGAGATACAAGGCAAATAAAGAAAAGAGAATTGAGGAATTAAGGCTTAAGGCAGAATCTGGTGATGCAGAAGCGATAGCACAGTATGAAGTATATTGCAAAAATGAAGAGGAAAAGCGGGAGCGAAGCAAAGCATACTTCAAAGAACGATATCGCAGGGAGCAGGAAAAATACAGAACCACCAAGGAAAAAGCCGAGCAGGGTGATGAGCAGGCTATTGAACTACTTGCCGAGTACGATAGGAGAATTGCCCACAAGAAGAAGCAGGCAAGTGACAGAGAGAAGGCTAAACGCAGAGCAAGAAAAAATGCTTCATAGTACGATAACTATTGTAACAATGGACATTTAGAATTGCTGGATAGACAAATTATCAAGAAAGAGAATACAGTTTCATTTATTACGATAATTATCGTATGAAAATGAGTAAAAAAGGCATCTGAAAAGACTATTGTAATCAAAAGTCTGGAAGGATGCTTTTTTCGTGGAAGTAGGGTGCTGATTGTTTTCTTCCTTCCTTCCCTGCCTTCCCTTTTCTTCCTTCTCTTCTTCCCCCTAGAAAGAAAAGC
The DNA here is from genome assembly GCA_964424675.1 of uncultured Lachnospiraceae bacterium. GTDB lineage: Bacteria > Bacillota > Clostridia > Lachnospirales > Lachnospiraceae > JAAYYM01. The sequence continues at coordinate 98 of CAYRJT010000332.1, read as the reverse complement.
GAAAAGAAAGAAGCAAAGAAAAGATAAAAGAAAGATATACCCCTATTATTTTAACTATCTTATCCCATCCTATCCCATCCATCCTTCTTTCGGTCACT
>CAYRJT010000331.1:0-2499 GCA_964424675.1 uncultured Lachnospiraceae bacterium | reverse complement strand
TCTGTTTCTCGGCAGAACCTATGAGGCTCTGGGAGATATGAATTATGCAGCTTCCCTGTACAGTAACTTTATAGATAAACATGCAGACGCAGCAGAGGTGTTCAATCAGCTGGGACTTTGCAGGCTGAAGGCAGGAGAGTACTCCGGTGCGCTGGAGGCATTTGATAAAGGCATTGCGATAGAAAACAACAGTATCATGCAGAGCCTGAAGTATAACGAAATTGTAGCGTATGAATATCTGACGGACTTTAAGAAGGCAGCAGTTTTGATGGAAGCCTATCTGAAGGTTTACCCAGATGATCAGAAGGCGGTCAGAGAATATGAGTTTTTGCAGACAAGGTAGTATGACACAGGAACAGGCAGAGAGAGTGATTCTGGCAGGCGTATCGATTTCAGATACAGATGATACGCTGGCGAGCCTGGCAGAGCTGGGAGAACTGGTCAAAACAGCGGGTGCAGAGACGGTAGGACAGTGCGTTCAGAATCGAGAGGAGATTCATGCAGGAACCTATTTTGGAAAGGGAAAGCTGCAGGAACTAAAAGAACTGATTTGGGAAACAGACGCGACAGGCATCGTATGTGATGATGAATTATCTCCTGTGCAGCTGAGAAATCTGACAGATCAACTGGATGTCAAGGTCATGGACAGGACATTGATCATACTGGATATTTTTGCCGGGAGGGCACAGACGGCCGAGGGTAAGATTCAGGTGGAGCTGGCGCAGCTGGGTTATGCACAGGCAAGGCTGACAGGATACGGACGCTCCATGTCAAGACTGGGCGGCGGTATCGGAACCAGAGGACCCGGTGAGAAAAAGCTGGAGGTGGACCGGCGTACGATCAAGCACAGAATTGCAGTACTGAACCGGGAGCTGGAGGCTGTTAAGAGGCACAGAGAGATTACCAGACAGCAGCGTGAACGCAATCAGATACCGGTGGCAGCAGTGGTAGGTTATACCAATGCAGGCAAATCCACATTGCTGAACCGGCTGACAGGGTCAGAGGTGTTGTCTGAGGATAAACTGTTTGCGACGCTGGATCCGACAACACGTATTCTGGAGCTGCCAAATAAGCAGCAGATGCTGTTGACCGATACGGTCGGATTTATCCGAAAGCTTCCACACCACCTGATTGAAGCATTCCGCAGTACGCTGGAAGAGGCCAAATATGCAGATATGATCATTCATGTTGTAGATGCAGCAAACACGCAGGCAGATCAGCAAATGTATACGGTATACAGAACACTGGAAGAACTTGGAGTATCCGGGAAACCGATTATTACATTATTTAACAAGCAGGATTTGGTAAAAGAACGCATGGTATTAAAAGACCTGAAAGCAAGAGAGACCTTGCAGATATCAGCAAAAGACGGAGAAGGGCTCGAGCGACTCAGAGAGCTTTTGGTCAAATTGCTTAAAGAAAATAATATTTTCATTGAGAGAGTATTTCCGTATGAAGATGCCGGAAAACTTCAAATTATCCGAAAATATGGGCAGTTGGTTCAGGAAAACTACGAAGAAAAGGGAATATCTGTTAAAGCTTTTGTGCCGAAGGAATGGTATAAAAAAGTGTCCGGGTAATGCCAAACCCCCATAAATACGCACAAAATCAGCTCTTTGTGCAAAAGTACCTAAAACACTAGATATTGTGTCCAAATCAAAAAGTTGACATAATATCTAGTGTTTTTCTGTTGACTTTTTGAAAAGCCAATGTTATAATTTTCCTAGTTGGTTCTTCAAGATTTATGTAAACAAAATAATGGATTTTTGAACCGGCCAGGGAAGGGAGTAAGTGGGATGTTTAGTGTAATCAAAAGAGATGGGGAAGTTACTGACTTCAATTTAGTAAAGATCAACGATGCAATTATGAAAGCGTTTGTTGCATGCGAGAAACACTACAACAATGATATGATTGATCTGCTGGCACTGAGAGTGACATCTGATTTTCAGGATAAGATGAAGGACGATCAAATTCATGTTGAAAATATTCAGGATAGTGTGGAGACCGTATTGGAGCAGGCAGGCTACACAGATGTAGCAAAGGCCTATATTCTGTACCGCAAGCAGAGAGAAAAGATCCGTAATATGAAGTCTACCATTCTGGATTACAAAGATGTAGTCAATAGTTATGTAAAGATAGAAGACTGGCGTGTGAAGGAAAATTCTACCGTGACCTATTCGGTCGGCGGTCTGATTTTAAGTAATTCCGGCGCAGTGACAGCTAATTACTGGTTATCTGAGATTTATGACCAGGAAATCGGAGAGGCTCACCGCAATGCCGACATTCATATCCACGATTTATCTATGCTGACAGGCTATTGTGCCGGCTGGTCTCTGAAGCAGCTGATTATGGAAGGTCTTGGCGGAATCAGAGGCAAGATCACATCTGCACCTGCAGCACATCTTTCTGTATTATGCAATCAGATGGTCAACTTCCTTGGTATTATGCAGAATGAATGGGCAGGCGCGCAGGCATTCTCATCATTTGATACTTATCTTG
>CAYRJT010000330.1:0-2569 GCA_964424675.1 uncultured Lachnospiraceae bacterium | reverse complement strand
GTGTCTGATCCTCTCCAAATATTTCAGCAGCTATTTCTATCGCCCGATTCAGAAAATGCAGGGAGCACTGCGAGAGATACAGGAAGGTCATTTCGATGCTCATATTGAGGTCGAAGATACTGATGAGTTCGGTCAGCTGTCAGACAGCTTTAACGTCATGTCGGAGCATCTGACGGACAATATGGAGAAGCTGCTTTTGCGGGAGCGGGATCTGAATGAAGCCAATATCAAAATGATGCAGGCACAGCTAAATCCGCATTTCCTTTATAATACGTTAGATACAATGAAATGGCTTGGCAAGGCAAATGATGTTCCTGAGGTGGCGACGTTGTCCTCCGGTATGGCACAGATCCTGCGCATGAGCATTTCTGCAGGACAATTCATTACGCTTGCTGAGGAGATGAATCTGCTCGAAGCCTATGTGGAGATTCAGAAAATCCGGTTTGAGGATAAGTTTGAATTTATCGTAGATCTTCCAGATGGACTGACAGATTGCGAGGTTCCGAAGCTGATCCTGCAGCCGCTGGTTGAAAATTCTATTATTCATGGATTTGACGGAAGAGAAAAGGGCATTATCATTGTGCAGGCAGTGCAGGAGGATGGGGAACTTCTGATTACAGTGCAGGATGATGGCATTGGCATGAATGATGAAATGTTATGTAAACTCAATGAGGATATAAAACTGGAAAGTAATGATCATGGAAATATTGGCTTTTATAATGTCAATGCCATCATAAAGCTAAACTACGGAGAAACATACGGAATGCACGTGAAATTGCGTGAGGAAGGCGGTACCATCATTTCAGTAAAAATTCCGATACGGAGGGCATAGAATCATGTATAAGGTTGTAGTAGTAGAGGATGAGAGGCTGGTCAGACAGGGAATCGTCATGGAGACGGAATGGTCCATCATGGACTGTGTGGTCGTTGGCGAAGCGGATAACGGAGAAGATGGCTATGAGATGATCAAGAGGTATTCTCCTGATCTTGTAATTACAGATATTAAGATGCCGGGGATGACAGGACTTGAGATGATGGAGAAGCTCAGGGATGAGGAAATCATGCCATATGTTATTTTTCTGACCGCATATGATGATTTTGCTTATGCGCAGCAGGCCATTAGACTGAATACAGTTGACTATCTTCTGAAGCCGTTCAAGGATGGGCAGCTGGAGGAGACGATACGGACCCTGCTGGAGAAGACCCAGAAACGCCGTGAGGCTGAAAAGGAAAAGAATCCGGAGCTGCAGCTGAAAAAGGGTGACAAGAGCAAATATATTGAGGATGCCATTGCATACATTGATGACAATTATGCCAATCCGGAACTTTCAGTGAAGGCGGTTGCAGAGCATCTGCGAATCAGTGAAGGCCATCTGAGCCATCTGTTTCGCAAAGAAACAAATTTTACGGTGATGGCATATGTGACAAACTGCAGGATCCGCGCAGCAAAGAATCTATTGAAGGATTATACATACAAGGTATATGAGGTCGCTGAGATGGTCGGCTATCGTGATATCACATATTTCGGCATGATCTTTAAGAAGCATGTGGAGGTGACACCTTCCGAGTATCAGGATCGTTATCGTTAGGCTTGTTGTATATTTTGTACAGGAATCAGATACTTATTAGAATTCTGTTGTGAAAAAAGTCAGAATTTTAATAAGTATCTTTGTTTTGTCCAGTATACATTCCGAACGTTATTTTTTATACTAACTTCATAGCAAAGAGCTATACATATTCTATAGGAGGAAAAAACATGAAAAAGAAATTATTAGCAACATTACTGGTGGCAGCCATGACACTTTCACTTGTTGCCTGCGGCAGCAAACCGGCAGCAGAAGCAGCACCTGCAGCAGAGGAGCCTGCAGCAGAAGCAGCAGAAGAGCCCGCAGCAGAGGAGCCAGCAGCAGAGGCACAGGCAGCAGAGGGTATGGATGCACTCATTGAGGCAGCCAAGGCAGAAGGAACATTAACCGTATACGGTTCATGTGAGGAAGCATATCTTTCAGCAGCCTGCCAGAAATTCCAGGAACTTTACGGTATCAAGGTTGATTACCAGCGTCTCTCTACCGGTGAGGTATATACCAAGATTGAAGAAGAAGCAGGCAGCCCGTCAGCAGATGTATGGTTTGGCGGCACAACAGATCCGTACAATGAAGCAGTTGCCGCAGGCTTATTAGAGCCGTATGCAGCAGAGAATGCTTCTCATCTGATCTCCCCTGACTATCAGGATAAGGATGGCAACTGGTATGGTATTTACAAGGGAATCCTTGGATTTATGGTCAATCAGGAAGAGTTAGACCGTCTCGGACTTGAGGCACCTAAGGATTGGGATGATCTTCTGAATCCGGATTATGAAGGACTGATTGGTATGTCTAACCCGTCTACAGCAGGTACAGCCAAGTTAATCATCAACACGATGGTTCAGATGAAGGGTCATGACGAAGCGATGGAGTACTTCAAGAACCTTGACAAGAACATTTATCAGTATACGAAGAGCGGCTCAGGCCCGTCTAAGATGGTAGGCCCTGGAGAATGTGTAATCGCAGTTGGTTTCTTACATGATGGT
>CAYRJT010000329.1:0-2571 GCA_964424675.1 uncultured Lachnospiraceae bacterium | reverse complement strand
TCGGAGAGCAGTGTCGGTACATTACTGAAGCCGCCGCCGTATCCTGCATTGACTACAAAGAGCAGGATCAGTACAAGTACCATAAATAATGTATTCTGTCCCATATTTGTGATACCCTGTGTCAGGATAACAAGTCCGGTTGCCACAATTGAGAGGATAAAAATAATCTTATAGATACTGTTTCTGTCTTTGTAATAATCAGCCCATGCTGAGAATCCGAGACGTCCTGCAGCGTTGAAGACTGCTGTTACGGATGAGAGGATACCAACAATGCCGACCAGACCGATACATTTAATGATCATTTTCTCCTGAGAGATCAGAGCCAGACCACATGTAATATTGATGTAGAACATCAGCCAGATACCGATGAAGGTCACAGGCTTTGTCTTGATGACATCAAACGGACGGGAACCCTTCTCCGTACTTGCCGGCTCATGCCAGCCTTCCGGTTTCTTTAACAGAAGATGTCCGACAAACATCATGACAAGGTAGATCGCTGCCATGATAAAGAACATAGGAGCTGGATTAGCAACGCCGTCAGCTGATTTGAACTTGGCCAGAATGGCCTGCATGATCGGGCTTGCAATCGCCTTTGCGGCACCAAAGCCTGCAACAGCAAGTCCTGTAGCCAGACCCTTACGATCCTGGAACCACAGCATTAATGTTTTAACAGGAGAAAGATAACCGGTTCCGAGACCGATTCCCATGATAAAACCGTAGCATACATAAATACCAATCAGAGATACAAGGCTTCCTTTGTGTGCACCGCCATACCAGATAAAAAATCCGGTGCCTACCATACCTAAAGTAAAGCAGATTGTGGCAATTAAAGAAGACTTGTGAATGTCTTTTTCAACGATACCGCCTAAAAATGCAGCTGACATACCAAGGAAAAAGATTGCAAAACTGAATGCCCATTCTGTAGCACCCTTGGAAAATCCGATGTAATCTGCGATTTCCTGACTGAAAATTGACCAACAGTACACTGTACCGATGCTACAGTGAAGCAGTAGCGCGGGAATAGCGGCTCTGGTCCATTTGTTACTGTATTTCCCCATTTGAGATACTTCCTTTCTTTTGCATATGCACAAAACTTTAATCATTATAGCAAAACGCAAGGGAAATAACAAGTATTCCTTATTTTATTTACTTTGTTTTCTTCTCTTTTTTCTTGTCATCAGTAATGCCGATGATCATGCAGAAAACCAGAGCAAGACCAGTGAATATTAAAACTGCGTATCCATCAATACCCATCATAAATTCCCCCTCTCTCCAAGTTATTTGCTGCTGCTGTTTTCATACCAGATACCGCCTAAAATTCCGATTACACAGATAACGATTCCGAGTATGCCCCAAATATCAAGTTCCATGTTTATCCTCCGTCAGTATTGTTTTATCGCCTTGCATTGAATACAAAATATGAAATTGCATAGAGAAATACAATGTTTTTGGCAAAACCTTAACAAGACCTTAACGAATTCTTAGCAGCTTCTTAACAACAATTAGATTGCAGTTTAGAAATGTCCGTTGCATAATACATTTATGAAAAGAAAAGATTGGATCTATACAGTTTTACTATTAGCGGCAGCGACAGGAGTCGCATTTCTGCTCTTTCATCTGGTTCCGGAAAACATGGCCAATGTGGTTTTGATTTACATACTGGCCTTGATTTTGGTTGCACGGTTTACAAACGGATACTGCTGTGGCGTGGTTGCTTCTCTTTTCTGTGTTGTGGTAATCAATTACTGTTTTACTTATCCGTACTTTGCATTGAATTTTACATTGACAGGCTATCCAATCACCTTTTTGGAGCTGTTGTCCATCTCTTTGATCACGAGCACAACAACATCTCATATGAAACGACAGTCACAGGTACTGGCAGAACGGGAACATCAGCTGATGGAGGCAGAGAAGGAGAAGATGCGTGCCAATCTGCTGCGTGCGATTTCACATGATCTGCGGACACCCTTGACCGGGATCATCGGTACGGCATCAACATGTATTGAGGATGATGCATCACTGCTGCCAAAGGAGCGTCTTGAAATGCTTGAGCATATCAAAGAAGATTCTGACTGGCTGCTAAATATGGTCAACAATCTGCTGACCGTCACACGCATTCAGGAAGAAGATGCCTCTGTGCATAAAAATGAAGAGATTGTAGAGGAGGTCGTTGAGGAGGCAATTACCAGACTGAAGAAACGATTTCCAGAGGCGGATATATGCGTTCAGATACCGGAAGAACCCATCTGTATTCCTATGGATGCAATGCTGATTGAGCAGGTCATTATCAATTTGCTGGAAAATGCACTGGTACATGCAAAAAGTGTAGAACCTGTTGAACTGAATGTGACGGAGACTGATCATGAGGTGGTATTTGGCATCAGGGATTATGGAATCGGAATCAAAGACCAGAAAACCATATTTGACGGAGTGCCGATGGACACGACTCCCAGTTCGGACAGCCACAGGGGAATGGGAATCGGTCTGACGATCTGCCGCACGATTGTCAAGGCACACGGGGGAACGATTGCAGCATATAACCATGATCATGGAGCAGAATTTATATTTGCA
>CAYRJT010000328.1:0-2578 GCA_964424675.1 uncultured Lachnospiraceae bacterium | reverse complement strand
CACATAATATATAGCATAACCAATATTGGAGGATGACACATGGGCGAAATAAATTGCGGATGCGGTATCCCAAATGATTGTGGACATCATAAAAGTGGTGGCTGTGGTTCTATTATTTGGATTATCCTGATTCTTTGTCTTTGCAACAACGGCGGCGACAGCTGCGGCTGTGGCGGCGGTTCCGGACTTTCCGGATTATTCGGCGGTGATGGTGACGGCTGCGGTTGTATTATCATCATTCTTTTGTTACTTTGCTGCTGTGGTGGAAATTCTTTCTGCTGATTCATCTTGAAAGGCGGTTGACTGCCAATATGGCGGTCAGTCGCCATCTTTTCTCTGTAATGGTCTGCTCACGCTCCTACTGTTTCCGGATCTGCTTTGTCCGAATATTTTTTTCTTTTCTTTCATACATATAGGTGAATGATATCAAGGGAACTGTGCATATGAGTGACATGAAGCAGGAATTTGTATCTGAATTTGACGAGATGACAACCACCGACCGGATTCGTATGTTAAAATCCGCACTTCCATATGTAGAGATCAGTATGCAGAAATATATGGCCATCTATATCAAGCTATTGGAACTCATGTATATCATCAGCTACTTCAGAAATGAACCTCAGAAATTTGCAGCCAGATTTTCAAAATGCAGGAGCAATGATCCCCGTGAAGTTATGAAGGGGCTGAAAAAATACTGTTCCAAAAGTGAGCAGGCCTCTGTAGATCAGATACTCCAGATGATGCAGGCCTTTGAAATGTATCAGAAATACAGTGCCTTTCTGCAGCCCTTCGCCTCTATGGGCAATGGCTCTGAAAATGATGACGAATCTTCTGCTTCCGGATCTGACTCTGCTTCCGGCAAAGATCCGCTGTCCTCTCTAATGGGAATGCTGTCACCAGAGCAATTAAAAATGTTTGAGATGTTTAAGGAGATGTAAACTATGATTAATGACCAATGGATCAATGATCCGTCACTTACCGGTATCAAGCGTGAGAAACTGATGTTTCTGCAAAAGCTGGTTGTCGATTCCGGCAGAATCACAGACAAAGAAAAAATGCCATTCCTTCTGGCTCTCGCTTCGAAAGCCAAAAACAGCAGCATTTCATTTACAACTGATGAAACTGACAGGATCATCACTGCACTGAAGAAACACAGTTCGCCGGACGAACATGCCCGCATGGATCAGCTCCTGCAGATGTATACAATGTTTAAATAGTATCCTGAAACAGTCGTCAGATTTCTTCCAGATAAAGAACGCCTTCCATCTCTCTGCAGATACTGAGTACCTTCTCACGGTCACCGCTGTGATTCATTTCCACGGTAATCAAGGCAGTGACGAAGTCGTTCTTTATCTTTGTTTTATTGATTTCAAAGTTATTGACTCTGACATTCATCGTCCTGACTGTTTTCAAAAATTCTGATGCATGCATCAGAGAATCCACCTCTACATACAAGTCCAGTACCTTGGAATGATGGGTGACATACTGATCCAGCTTTGCCAGTACACCAAATGTGATTACCACCAGTACCAGCATCACGATGGCACCATCCCAAAATCCTATTCCTGCCGCAAGTCCCAGACAGGCACATGCCCACAGTCCTGCCGCAGTCGTCAGTCCACGTACCTGATTTCGTCCGGTCACCACAATCGTTCCGACTCCAAGAAAGCCGACACCACTGATGACCTGTGCACCCATTCTTGTAATATCAATCTTGGACGCATCAAATACCTCACATACATACTGCGCCGTCAGCATCACGAGTGCCGACCCCATACATACAAGCACATGCGTCTTGATCCCTGCGCCCCGTCTCTTCCTCGCCCGGTCAATCCCAATCACGATTCCCGCCAGCAAAGAAAATCCAAGCCTGCACAGCACCGATACCATATTCACATCCTGTATATAGGTCAAGAAATCATTCATTAATTTACTCCTTTATACTGTGAAAGACAGATTGTATGATGGACAATTGTATTCTATTCAGGATTTCGGATATAAGAACCACTAAGTATTCCGGATGGTATATTGAATTTGGACGCAACCGAATCAGATTCGCCATCCATGGCTCAGCTGATTCTTGTCGGAACATCGTGTTCCGACATTGCTGAAAGCGTACGGAATACTAAGTGGTTCTAATATCCTTCATATTCACAGAATCCAATTGTCCATCATACAATCTGTCTCATCTACTTTATTGAAATAACTAATTATAACTTGAAGCCAGCAGCCGCGTGGACATATATGGTATGCGAAGCAGGGCGGTATTGGGGTGGTGGGCGCTGAGCGTACCATATATGTTCACGCGGCGTCCGTTTCTAAACGAGATTTTTGGGTACTGCCACCAGATTCACGATTCTTCCGGGAACATAGATTTCCTTCTTGATTGCCATTCCAGTCAGCTTGTCTGCGACTGCCTCTTTACCTGCCGCAATCACGCTGTCCTTATCTGCATCCTTCTCAATCATGATGGTGCCTTTGATCTTTCCGTTGATCTGGACTGCAACCTCAACCGTGCTCTCCACAGTCTTCTCTTCTTCATACTCCGGCCATGTACTCTGGTATACTCTTCCTTCAC
>CAYRJT010000327.1:0-2623 GCA_964424675.1 uncultured Lachnospiraceae bacterium | reverse complement strand
AAAACGGGGCAATGTATCCATGAAAGACCTTTGTCATTATTTAATCTATACCTTCTCCAAGGTGAAATGCTTCTTCTAAAGCCGGATTCCCTTGAATAACACCTTTATCCTCTACACCACCTACACAGATTTCTCCGATACTTGAAAGCTTAAAATAATCAAGCACCAACTGATACTGCACCTTGATGGAATCAAACACCTCCGGTATAGAGTCAGCAGCCACGAGCAGCAGACCAAGCTTCTTGATATGAAATTCATTTCTCTTCGGAGAATGAAGTCTGTCTATGATTGCCTTTAACTGTGCACTGATTCCATAGAAATAAACCGGAGATGCAATCACAAGAATGTCTGTGTCAGATAATTTCTCATAAATTGCCTGCATATCATCATTCTGACAGCATGCTTTCTGCATATGGCTTCCTCTGCACGCATTGCAGCCTGTACAGGGATTTACCTGATAGTCTGTAATCGATATTATTTCAACTTCATGACTCTGCTTTGCTCCATTATAAAATGCTGTTGCCAGTAACTCTGTATTGCCGCCTTTTCTGCAGCTTCCGGTTAATACTGTAATCTTAGCCATGATTTTATCACTCCTTTTTATCCTTCATTTTATGGGCTGTAATGATGGTATAGCTGTATGCGTTGACCGTAATCATACATCCCTCGATACTCACATACCAGTTCTTCCCGTTCCTTGTAATCATTGCAGCTTCTGACTGTATCTTTTCCTTGCACCATTCTACTACCTCATCCGTATCCAAAGCAAGATTACGTTTGATACGGGTGATGCCCATTTCTGTGGTATGTACTTGATCCATGTTTTCTAATAACTCAGTATTTTGTTTCTCAAATGATTTCATTACAAATTGACTCCTTTATATTAGATTCTACCATATGCTTACAAATAGTGTTTTCGCTAATTATTATTTTACAAGATCGGCAACCTGCCCGGCTTCCAGCTTCTCATAATGCGCTTCTGCATGAGAAGCTTCTTCATCAATCACTTTGATGGCTCCAAGACATTCACTCCCAAGCCCTGCAAGGATTGACAGATAGTCATCTTGATTTAAGTGCATCCAGTCTGCTACCGAGTTTCTGATATGTAATATTGCCGACATGTACTTGCTTCCCATTGATTTCTATGCAGATTCGTAGCGTTCTCATCATTTTCCCCTCTCAGACAGAATACAATCCAGTCCTAGAATATTGGCTATATACAATGCCTTCTCCAGTTCACAGGTATGCTTTCCGTTTTCCAGATCGGATATAAAGCTGACACTCAGTCCACTGAAATCGGCTAAAAACGCCTGTGTATAATTCAGTTCCTTGCGTCTTTTTCGAATTGTTGTTCCAAAGTTTTCTGCATTGTTTATTTTCATAATCGCTCCATGATTTGTTTGTACGGCTTTATTCCGATTTTTCACTATCATATTTGTTCGTACGGCTCATTTCTATTGTAATCTCTTCTGTTCACATCGTCAAGTTCTCAAAATACACTAGTAATACCTTTATTATATAAAAAGGAGGGTGATTTTCTTCACCCTCTTTCCTTCCGATTCCAACCAATTACTTTTCTCTTTAAATTAGTTTAAATAATTATGGTGTTATCCTCCCATCCACAATTGCCTTTTGTACCCACAGCTGCAGGGAGTCTATCGTCATTGCAATCTGAGACAGCTGGGTCTGGATGATCTTGAAGTCATCCATCTCATCCTGTGAGATGACGCCGTCGACTGTAATCTCAATCAGGCGGTTCTTCTCTTTTTCTATGGTATTGAGAGATGCCAGCATTTCTAGGGTAATCTGGGACAAATCCTTGATCTTGACCTCGGGAACAAATTCCTGACCGATCGGGCACTCATGAGAACAATAGTAGTTACACAGATCCGGGGCTTTGTATACCTTGGACATCGCAAGGATCTCTTCTGGATGTGGCAGGGAACGTTCACTTTCGATCTTCTCAATCCTGTCTGCGGAGACATATTCCATCTGCTCTGCAGCGGCATCTCTTGTCAGTCCTTCCTGTTCCCGCGTCATCTGGTACATATTCTTGTTTTCTTTTGTGGATTTTCTTCCCATGATCATCTTCCTCATTCTAATTCGCTAAAATAGCCGTTATTGAGACCTTATGTCGCTAATTCGACTGTTTTTTCATCACCTTTTCTATTATACACTAGGAAATGTAAAGAGTGTTAATTGTTTTGAAGAAATGGAGAAGATTATGGATCCAAATATCAGAATCATGACCATTCGTTTATTAGAGAGAATGAAACAAAATCAAAATTACGCTGAGAAAATTCAGTTGACCGATCACTCAGGTTATAGAAGGAGGATACAACATTATGACAATTTCAATCATTTTTTTGGTTTTTATGATATGGATAGGGTTTAAACTTACAGGTGCAGTATTTGGTTCCCTTATCTGGTTATTCATCAAGCTGCCGATCGCACTGGTATTGATTGCACTCGGAATCGTATGCTGCTGCACGATCATTCTGATTCCGGTTGGTGTCGGATTGTTCAAGTCTGCCGGTTGGCTGATGATGCCTTAATCCATGAAACCTTAATCCATATAGTTTTGTTTGCTTATTATCTGATGTTTTGCTACAATGATGGTTGA
>CAYRJT010000326.1:0-2623 GCA_964424675.1 uncultured Lachnospiraceae bacterium | reverse complement strand
TTGGGGAGGCAATAGAATACCAGACGGAGTATACGAATCTGTATAAAACGCTTGAGGATGCTGTTCTTGCAATTGAATATCATGACAGGGACACATATCTGACAGATGCCGTTATGGAAGCATTGGACAGGTGGAATGGTCAGGAAGCTCCGGCAGTGTATCGACGTATGATTATATTGACGGATGGACAGGAAGCGGCTTCTCTGGAGCATACACATGAGGAGCTGTATCTGCATCTGAAAGAGAACCCATGTCCTGTTTATACAGTGGGCTGTAACATGGGTGATCCATCCCAGCTCAGCCATATGGCAGTGTTGTCCCGGATTACCGGGGCAACTGCCTATACCATCGATCGAAATACAGATGAAAAACAATCAGAGGAGATTGCTTTATCCTTGCTCGAAGACAGGGATGTGCTGCATATCACGCTGGTACCGGAAACAGAATGGATGGATGGAAGTGACAGCAATGCCAAGATGATGTTTCTGGAGGATGGAGTTGTGACAGGCATGGATGTTTGCCTCAGAATGCCATTTCAGCCGAAGCCGGCAGCAGATGAGAAAACGGTTGAACCAACTGCTGTCATGACTCCGGCTGCTGCACCGGTACAGTTGTCAATTGCAGAAGACACCGGGCAGTCAGAGACTGGAGATGTGATATGGCTGGTGAGGACGATTGCCGTCATGCTTGGCGTTCTGGCGGTTTTGATTGCCGGGTATGTGATCATTCTGAAAATCTCTGCGCATAAGAAACAGAGTGATGTGTATAGCAGTATAAATCCTGAGATTGCGAAACAGCATTCGGGAGCTGCAGGAGCAGACAAAGGAAAGCAGCAGGAGATGGCATGGGAACGGTATGAAGACACGGATACACAGCTGCTGAGGCTCGAGGATGATGAAGGCAGTAAGACAACCATGCTGTTTGGAGAGGATGAGGTTTATGAGATGATGCTGACAGATCAGAATAATCCAGCCAAATGCTTTTCATTTCCAATCAAGGACAGTGTGATTATCGGAAGAAATGCCAGAAACAGTCATATTGTTCTGGACTATGATGCTTCTGTGTCAGGCAGGCATTGTGAGATAGAGAATCGTGGCGGCAGATTTTATGTGAAGGATTTGCAGTCAGCAAATGGAACGAGAGTGAATGGAATCAAAGTGCTCTCAGAGACAGAGCTGCTGATCGGGAATCTTTTGAGACTCGGTCAGGTGGAAATGAAAGTGGGGTGGAGTACGCATGGGTGAATTGACAGATAGAGAGCTGCTGTTGTTGAGCAACTATATGTATATGGATGTATCTGTCACAAAAGGGAGTATCAAAGACATACTGGCATCTGTACAGGATGCAGAGGGAAATATTGATTCGTCGCGCATATCGGCGAGCGGCGGTATTGATGATGAGGGAACGCTGACAATCCTGAATGAGATGAATGCAGCTTCTGATGATTTCAAAGCATTGAGAATCACAGAGGTCGTTAATAGTGAAGGAATCAGAGGTGCCTGCTTTGAAAATACAGCAGGAGAAGGAACGGTTGTGTTTCGTGGAACCGGAGGCGGTTACCAGTCCTGGGTGGATAATATACTTGGTGGTTATCAGAAGGATACGGCAATGCAAAAGGAGGCAGCAGATTTTATCAATCAACAGTGTGGCAGATACAGCAATCTGACGGTCGCCGGTCATTCCAAGGGTGGTAATCTGGCGCAGTACGTGACCGTCATGTGCGGAAATCAGGTCGACAGATGTGTTTCCTATGACGGACAAGGACAGAGCAGAAACTTTATCCTGTCTAATAGTGAAAAGGTCAGACAGGCTCAGGAAAAAATCACATCGATCTCCGCTCATAATGATTTTGTAAATATTCTCTTGACCGGTATTGCAGGAAGAGAAATCTTTGTGCAGAATAATGGCCATGGTAAAGAGGCTCACAGCATGGTACGGTTATTAACAGATAATGAATTCGACCCTGTAACGGGCGAGTTTACGAGCTTTCAGAATCAGGATCCGGGTATACGGGAGCTCAAGGCCTACCTTGGAAATGGCGTGATCTTACTGGATGAGCTGCCTCTCGGGATCAGTAAAGAAGTATACAGTACACTGGCTGGAATATTAGCAGGTGTTTTAAGCACGGAAAAGTCCTTGCAATATGAACTGACCAGTCTTGCAGTGCGCATGAACCGTCTTACGGATGCGGTCAGTGGAGGTATATCAGACGGTTTTGAAGTCAGTTTTCCATTACTGAAACAGGCACAGGAGGAGTTAAACAATGGAATCCGGAATATCACGGCAGTCCGGGATACTCTGGAGGGAGTGATGAGCCAGGGGGATCAGGATTTGTATACAAAGCTGCTGGTAAAAAAGCTGATGAAGGCTTTATTATCAGGCGTAGAGGCGGAATGTACTATTATGAATCAGATGCAGACAGCCATGGAAGGTATTACGATGTCTTATCTGCGTGGTGAAAATACCATTTGCTCCTTCATTCAAGAGAATGTATACTAAGCAGTACCGGTCGTAAAAAAACATAATTTTAAGATTATGCATTTGCAGTTTTACAGAACGGATAAGCATATGATATAATGTCGTCAGACATTATATCAGCGCATGCTTTGGTGCGCATAAATTA
>CAYRJT010000325.1:0-2630 GCA_964424675.1 uncultured Lachnospiraceae bacterium | reverse complement strand
AGGAACGGCAAAATTTTTTACACTTCTATTACTTCTTTATCGCACATCAGTAAATGCTGCCGGATATCCTCCGAATTTCGATTGTAGGACAGATACTGCCGCATGGTTGCCGGAAGCTGCCCTTGTATCTGACTTAGGAATGTCTTTCCCTGATATGTGAGTCTCGACTTATCCACACCGCCAATTCTTGTTGCCATCCCACCGGCTAACACGGCACAGCCCGTCAACGTCGGATATAGATTAACACGCTTGACATTTGCAAAACCATAGGTCAGGATCCCATACTTTTCTGCTAAAGAGAGTGCTGCATCGGTCGGTGCAGAGCGTGAAATAACGCAGGGAATACCGGCTCTGATCACTCGTTCCATATAGCCTACCGGAAGCCTTCCCGTCGTGCACAAATAAAGTTTAGATAAATCTTCTCCTGCCAAAACTGCCTTGCCAACTGCCTTGTATAACGCATAGTAACGGCTGATATCTTCACCCAGAAACTGCGGTTTCATAGTAGTTTCCGACTGACCTGCAGCTTCTGTACCTTCATCCTCTCCATACATCCTGAACAATCCTGCAGCATGGATACAGCCTGTCTCTTCAAATGCCTTCGAGGCATGAAGCAATGCATCCATACAGGACATGACATACACAGCCCTGTCACCCGTTTCTCCGTCTTGGTATGCTGCCCCGATTTGTGTCAGTCCACGTATTTCCTGGTTCAGCAATATGTTTAACTTTGCTGTATATACGCCGGTTTCATTTTTGTATATATCAAAAGGAACCCTCAGCTGTTCCTGAGAGTCCACCCATCCATTTACATATAGATAACCAATCACCAGTTCACGTAAGTCCTGTGGTGTACATGATAACTCTGTTAAAAAATCATCATTCGCATAGATGCGAAGCAGCACCTCTGTTGCTATCGCATCCATAGTCTGTTGATATTCTCCTGCTGCATTGAATTTCATAATGAATCTGTCTGTGTTCATAACATTCTCACTGCCTCAAGTTTCCTGTTGCTTCTCAGAGCGCATCAAATCTGGAATCCTGTCTCACAGAAAATGATCAATCACATCGTCCGAGAACCGCGTCCCGGATAAATAGACCTGCTCAAACTCCTGCTGTACCACTTCATTTTCGGCAAATGCCATAATATCCACATCTCCCGACTGAAACAGCATTTGATTTTTTGTTTCATTCAGGTGTGTAATCAGAAGTGACCGCTTGACCGGATATGCACATTTCCTGCCATCCTCCAATATCACTTCCAGAAAGTCGTCAACATCCTTCCAACGTGAGTAACGCAGGCTTCCCTGCCACCGGTTGTGTACATTGGTCTCATCCATGATTTTCTGCTCTCCCAGTAAATCACTATTCTCATATGCAAGCGGACCTGCACCATGCTTTGTAACATAGCTGCGTGTCACATAAATAACCTCATCCAGCCTCAGATTGACTGCATCCAGAATACGAAGCACATTGGTCAGACCGGTTCTGGAGGCTGTCACATGCGGCCAGTTCTTTTCATATTCCGAATCCAGACGCAGTCCCTGCGCTCCCTCAAATATGATTGTATCATAATCCACAAAAAGGCCCTTTGTATCATCAACAACTGTTATGTATCGTAAATTTTGAATGACGGCTTCTGCGAAGTGATAAAGAACTGCTTCATCATTTAACAGTTCAAAATACTCATTTTGAACCGGACAATCCGGTATCAGTTCATGCAGTCTGCAAAGTGAGTATTCCTTCCTGATTCGCTTTAGTTCCTGAAACAGAGTGTCAGCTGAGTATACTTTTAACTGACCAAGCGTTATGGCAAATCCGGCATTTTTCCTAAGGTCTGCCTCATTGATTCCCATTCCGCAGCTTCCGTGACACTGCTCCCCTCTCCCGGATTCAAGGAGCATATTGATTAAAACATCATCAATGGTCGTCATACAGGAAAGTCCAGATGCATAAATATTCGGAATCATCCCCGACAGGCCGCAGAAGCTCTGTACTTCCTCCTCCAGCTTGTACAAATCCGGGAAAAAGCTGTCCGCCCAATAAGTACAGGCCCCCCGAAAGGAACCGGAACCAAGCTCATGAAATACAAACCTCTTTTCGCCTATTTCCACGGTATGGCCTGCCTGTGCACCGCCATTGTGACGCACAACAAGGGTTTTACCGGGTCGAGATGCAAGATAATCCGTCGCAAGCCCCTTCCCCTCGTCACCGTAATTACTTCCGATTACGGAATAAACCTTTCCTTCAAAAATGGAGTTCATTCTTCTGACCGATGCATAAAAGTGTAATTGATTTCTTCACGACTTCTCTCGCAAGTTCTCCCCACTGCTTCAGTACTTCTTTCTCACCCATTCCTTTTACCAGCTGTACAACACTGATGATTACTTCAGGCAAATATTGAATTTCAGATTTTGCAACTGTAAGCACTCTGCCTGGAATGATGTCCGAAGCATTCTTTGTACTTTCTCCGATTGTGATGTGAAACAGTTCATATTTCTCTGATGCAAGCTTTCCCAGCTCTGCAGAAGAAACCGTCACAGCAGACTGATCATCAAATATCTTCTTAATAGATTCTGCACGTAATTCTCTATGAAAGTCAGCGTCTCCGATTGTAAAGCAGAAGCCCT
>CAYRJT010000324.1:2094-2633 GCA_964424675.1 uncultured Lachnospiraceae bacterium | reverse complement strand
GCAGATCGTGAAGGGTGTGGCAGAGGGCTGTAAACAGTCAAATGCGGCATTGATCGGAGGAGAGACAGCTGAGATGCCGGGCTTTTATCCGGAGGATGAATATGATCTTGCAGGATTTTCTGTCGGAATTGTGGATGAAAAAGATTTGATAACAGGTGCTTCTATAAAGGCAGGAGATACATTGGTCGGTATTGCATCATCAGGAGTACACAGTAATGGATTTTCACTGGTACGTAAGGTGTTTTCCATGGACAGGGCAAATCTGGCGAGATATGTGGATTCACTTGGGATGTCTCTGGGAGAGGCACTGCTGACACCGACCAAGATTTATGTGAAGGCCTTAAAAAATGTTAAGGATGCAGGCGTTACGATCAAGGGTTGTTCTCATATTACGGGTGGCGGCTTTTATGAGAATATACCGAGAATGCTGCCGGAGGGTGCGTGTGCAGTCATTGAGAAGAATTCCTATCCTGTACTGCCGATTTTTAAGCTGTTGCAGGAGACCGGCAACATTGCAGAAGAAATGATGTACAATACTT
>CAYRJT010000324.1:0-2084 GCA_964424675.1 uncultured Lachnospiraceae bacterium | reverse complement strand
GGCATGATGCTGGCAGTGGCACCGGAACAGGCGGCTCAGACAGTTCAGGCAATCGAAGCGGCAGGCGAGAAGGCTTATATTGTAGGTCAGATAGAAGCAGGTCATAAAGGAATTTCTATCAAAGAATGATACAGGAGCATAGATTAAAATAACGGAGGTCAGCAGATCATGAAGGTATTAATCGTAGGCGGAGGCGGCAGAGAGCATGCCATAGCCATGTGCGTGGCAAAGAGTCCTAAGGTAAGCAAATTATACTGTGCACCCGGCAATGCCGGTATTGCTGCACTTGCAGAATGTGTCGATATTGGTGTTATGGAATTTGATAAGCTGGTAGCATTTGCACAGAAAGAGCAGATTGATTTTACAATTGTCGGACCGGACGACCCGCTGGTGGCAGGGGCAGTGGATGCCTTTGAAGCAGCAGGACTGCGTGTATTCGGACCAAGAAAGAACGCAGCGATCCTTGAGGGCAGCAAAGCGTTTTCAAAGGATCTGATGAAAAAATACGGAATTCCGACTGCAGGCTACGAGAATTTTGACACTCCTGAGGCAGCACTGGCGTATCTGGAAACAGCCGCGATGCCAATCGTACTCAAAGCGGATGGTCTGGCACTTGGAAAAGGAGTCTTGATCTGTCATACACGGGAGGAAGCACGTGCAGGGGTGAAAACCATTATGCTGGATAAACAGTTTGGCTCTGCCGGAAACCGGATCGTGATCGAGGAGTTTATGACAGGACGAGAGGTTTCGGTTTTATCCTATGTTGATGGAAAGACGATTCAGATCATGACCTCGGCACAGGATCACAAGAGGGCAAAGGATGGAGATCAGGGACTGAACACCGGAGGTATGGGCACATTTTCACCAAGTCCGTTTTATACAGAAGAGGTTGACCGGTTCTGCAGGGAACATATTTATCAGAAAACAGTAGACGCTATGGCGGCTGAAGGAAGAGAATTCAAGGGTATCATTTTCTTCGGGCTGATGCTGACAAAGGATGGCCCCAAGGTGCTTGAATACAATGCAAGATTTGGAGATCCGGAGGCACAGGTAGTCCTACCCAGAATGAAAAATGACATCATTGAGGTCATGGAAGCCTGCATAGATGGCCATCTGGATCAGATAGACCTGCAGTTCGAGGATAATGCAGCGGTATGTGTCGTTCTTGCATCTGACGGATATCCGGAGCATTACGAGAAGGGGCTGCCAATACACGGACTGGAGAGCTTTGAAAACAAGGATAACTACTATGTATTTCATGCCGGCACGAAATTCAGGGATGGAGAGATCGTTACAAACGGAGGACGTGTTCTGGGTGTGACGGCTAAGGGAGCAGATCTGAAGACTGCAAGGAAAAATGCTTATGAAGCCACCGAATGGATTACGTATGGCAATAAATATTGCAGAGGGGATATCGGCAAAGCCATTGACGAAGTGTGACAAATGGGCTAAAATGTAGATAGTATCTACATAAAGAAATTGCTAAGATTTATTTGTCAGTGAATTTTAGATGTGCATAAACAGGGGATGATGATATGGCTAAGGATTTGGGGTATATTACATACGGCAGACCGACCCATTGCTGCGTATGCGGTGGTTCTCTTGTGTATAAGGGTGTCGGAGAGTATCAGTGCAGCGAATGCCGCAGTCTTGAGTATGATGATTACGGGAAGGTACGCTTATATATTGAGTCCCATAATGGGGCTACAGCAGCGGAGATCTCTGAGGCAACTGATGTTTCTCAGGCCAAAATCAGACAGATGCTGAAGGAAGAGAGACTGGAAGTCACTCCGGATTCTGTTGCTTTTCTGCATTGCGAGATCTGTGGCATCGATATCCGGTCGGGAAAGTACTGTGCCGCATGTGAGAGTAAGATGAGAAAAGACTCTATTGCTGACAGCAGGGCAGCTCACGGCAGTAAAGTACATGGATTCGGTTCTACAAACAGAGGCGAAGACGGCGAGAGAAGATTTATGAGATAAACTGTTGACAAAACAAAATGAGCATGATAATATCTGTACAAATAAAAAAACCGTTGATGTGGAGATCAAACCATAAGACGCACCCACAGAGAGCAGGTGGAG
>CAYRJT010000323.1:0-2685 GCA_964424675.1 uncultured Lachnospiraceae bacterium | reverse complement strand
CAATTGTACACTACTCATCGCAAATACCTCCTTTTCCCGATTATCTTTCATGTTAACACAAAAAAGCGCGGAAATCAATTGTTTCTGCGCTTATTTTTTGAATATTTTAAATAGTTTATAAATATTATCAGTCTACTTCTTTTCGATCTGTTTTTCGACAATATGACCACATTCTGCGTTCATGCACAACAGTTTATTTCCCTTTTCCACCAGCATGCCTCCACACTTCGGGCACTTCTCTGCTACCGGCTTCTGCCATGACATAAAGTCACACTCAGAGCCGTTCTCGCAGCCATAATACTTTCTGCCCTTCTTTGTCTTTCGCAGGACAATTTCCTTACCGCACTTCGGGCAGGCTATGCCGATTTTCTCAAGATACGGCTTTGTATTCTTGCACTCCGGAAATCCCGGGCATGCCAGAAACTTTCCATGAGGTCCGTACTTGATGACCATATTGCGTCCGCAGACATCGCAGATTTCCTCAGACACTTCATCGGGAATATCAACCTTTGACAGATCCTTTTCTGCAGCCTTGACTGCTTCATCCAGATCTGGATAGAAATTGCTGACTACGGTCTTCCAACTCACCGTACCCTCTTCCACCTTATCTAACAGCATCTCCATATTAGCTGTAAAATTCATATCTACAATACTCGGAAATGCATCCTTCATCATTTTATTGACCACTTCACCAAGTTCCGTCACATAAAGGTTCTTGTTCTCCTTTGTCACATATCTTCTGGACATGATGGTGGTAATGGTGGGCGCATAAGTACTCGGACGGCCAATGCCCAGCTCTTCCAGAGCCTTTACAAGAGATGCTTCTGTATAATGTGCGGGCGGCTGGGTAAAGTGCTGTTTTGCGTCGAACGCTTCCGCTTTCAGTTTGGAATCCATGGATATGCCCTTCAGCAGTGCATTTCCGGTTGTCTTTTCGTCTTCGTCTGACGTATAGACCAGCATAAAGCCCTCAAACTGCACAGAACTGGTTGCGACTGAAAAGCGATAGCCTCCTGCATCTATTTTCACCGATGTCGTCTCATACTTTGCCTCACTCATGCGGCTGGCGACAAAACGTTTCCAAATCAGCGTATACAGACGCAACTGTTCTCTGCTGAGTGAATCCTTGAGAGAGTTCGGCGTTCTGGAAAGATCAGTCGGGCGGATGGCTTCATGGGCATCCTGGATCTTTTTCCCGTCTTTCTTTTCCGGAGTTGTGCCTGCTGCAAACTCTGCACCATAATTCTGCTCGATATAATCCTTTGCCATGACCTCAGCTTCTGCTGCGACTCTAGTAGAGTCTGTACGCAGATATGTGATCACACCAACAGTTCCGTTGCCCTTGATGTCTATTCCTTCATACAGCTGCTGGGCCAGACGCATTGTCTTTTGTGTTGAATAGTTCAGAGTCTTGCTGGCTTCCTGCTGCAGGGTACTGGTCGTAAACGGCAGAGATGCCTTTTTGGTTCTCTCACCTTTCTTGACATCCATCACTTTAAATGTCGACTTCTGAACAGCTGACTTGATCTCTTCAGCCTGTTTTTCTGATGTTATGTTAACCTTTCCGTTCTGATCCCCACAAAAATGTGCTGTCAGCGGCTGTTTCTCTTTATCTAACTTCAGAATGGCATCCAGTGTCCAGTACTCTTCCGGAATAAACGCATTGATTTCATCCTCTCTGTCACATATAATGCGCAGTGCAACAGACTGTACACGGCCTGCACTGAGTCCACGCTTCACCTTTGCCCATAAGACGGGTGATATACGGTATCCTACCATTCTGTCCAGCATACGTCTTGCCTGCTGTGCATTGACAAGATCCATATCGATCTCACGCGCATTTTTTAACGATTCCTTGACCGCATTCTTTGTAATCTCATTGAAAGTGATGCGGTACATTTTCTTGCTGCCCAGATTCAGGGCGGCACACAAGTGCCAGGATATGGCTTCCCCCTCACGATCAGGGTCAGTTGCCAGATATACTTTATCTGCTTTTTTGACTTCCTTTCGCAGATTGGCAAGTACATCCCCCTTTCCTCTGATGGTGATATATTTTGGTTCAAAATCATGCTCGGTGTCGATACCCAGCTGACTCTTAGGCAGATCTCTCACATGTCCATTGCTCGCTGCAACCTCATAATTAGATCCCAGAAATTTCTTGATTGTCTTAACCTTGGCAGGTGATTCCACAATTACAAGATTTTTTGCCATCTATTGTTCCTCCGCATCTGATATAATGATCTTTTCCGACCTCTTTGATCAATCCCTTGATCTCAAGTGATAATAGTATATGCGAAATATCCTGAATTGGAATTTTTGTTTCCTCTACAATATCTTCCAAATTCTTGGCATATAAATCTAGGTGAGTATACACCATATTTTCTTCGTTATCAAGCACAAATTGATTTTTTTGTTTTTTTCTTTTGGAAAATTTCAGATTTTCTTTAGATTGAAAATGATAATCAGACAGTAATTCTTCCGGCGATAACAGGATACCGGCGCCTTGTTTGATCAGCCGGTTACACCCCTCACTCAGAGGATCAGTCAGCCTGCCAGGAACCACATAAACATCCTTTCCCTGCTCTAAAGCCATGTCCACTGTAATCAGTGTCCCACTCTTCTGCTTTGCTTCAATCACGATGACTGCATCAGACAGTCCGGATATGATCCGGTTGCGTGACGGAA
>CAYRJT010000322.1:0-2688 GCA_964424675.1 uncultured Lachnospiraceae bacterium | reverse complement strand
TAGAGTTCTTTCCTTGTAATATGAAATGCATATTCAGGAAGTTCTCTCTCTTCGGTCCGATACAGTGCCTCCATCACATACTTTGGCTTGATATTGTTTTCACTTCCTGCTGACAGTCTCATAAACAGTTTCGCGCAGCAGTCCTGATCGCCCCTAGATAAAAACTGCTGCTCTGTGCTTTCTATCTGCACGTCATATAAATATGGCTTGATGTCAAATTCCTGTTCCCCTTTTTTTGTTTTTTTCGTGATCATGATTTCACTGTTCTGCATGCATTTTGTTAAGGCTGTCTGCAGATCAAAATCAGGTTTGTATTCCTTCCTGATGTCCACCTCATAGTCAGCTGCAGTGATACATGACATTGCATTTTTTGCATCATCCGGCAGCTGTTTATATTCCAGTACGCGGATTCCATCTGCCATCACGTTGTTCAGCTTCACAACGGACTGTTCTGATGAATCTGTATGATT
The DNA here is from genome assembly GCA_964424675.1 of uncultured Lachnospiraceae bacterium. Classification (GTDB taxonomy): domain Bacteria; phylum Bacillota; class Clostridia; order Lachnospirales; family Lachnospiraceae; genus JAAYYM01. The sequence continues at coordinate 2,218 of CAYRJT010000322.1, read as the reverse complement.
CACTTCAATATCCAGATATTCTCCGTCGCTTTCACTTCCTACACTGAGCGGCTGTGCAAATGACATGATCTGGTGAGGACTCATTCCTTCCGTATACTTAATATCAATATCTGCTCTTCTCATGGCTTTTTGAAAGTAACGCATCACATCGAGATGCCCGATGTACCGTATAGCCCCGTGTTTTGAAAACTTAATTCTGATTTTCATAGCAGACACCTCCTCCAAACTGTTTTGCACCACACCCGGAGCATGCTTCCCGGCAGTTTGGTGTTATCTCTGCATTCATCGCATGTTTCCATTCACGTTTCAGGAAATCCTTTGTCACACCGACATCAATGAAATCCCATGGAAATACTTCATCCAGAGTTCTTTCCCTTTTGGTATAGAAATTAATGGAAACGCCCTCGTCAGCAAATGCATCCAGCCATTGATCATTCTTGAAATAATCAGACCATGAATCAAACAGACAGCCTCTTTCATAGGCTCTTTTTATAACATTTCCGACCCTTCTGTCGCCGCGCGCCAGTACCCCTTCCAGCACACTCAGATGTGCCTCATGCCAGTTATACTTGATACTTTTCTGATTCAGCTGTTCATGCATGGCATGATTTACAAATCTGGCCTTGTCCATATATTCTTCTGCTGTAAACATGGTTGCCCACTGTAGTGGTGTAAATGGTTTTGGAATAAAAAATGAAGTACTTGCCGTGATCTGTATCTTTCCATTTCTTTGTTCCTTCGGAATCAGCTCATAGTAGAGCCTTGCAATCTGATCAGACAGTTCCATGATGCCTCTCATATCCTCTTCTGTTTCTGTCGGCAGACCAAGCATAAAATACAGCTTTACCTTATTCCATCCACCTTGAAATGCAAGTGAGGCACCATGTAATATACTTTCCTCAGTCAGTCCCTTATTGATCACATTTCGAAGTCTTTGTGAACCGGCCTCCGGCGCAAATGTCAATGAACTTTTCCTGATATCCTGCACCTTTTCCATGATATCCAGAAAAAATGCATCAATCCTGAGTGACGGTAATGAAATGTTGATCCCCTGATCTCCAAATTCATCTATTAAGTAATGCACCAGTTCTCCCAGCTTTGTATAATCACTTGAACTGAGTGAACTTAAAGATATTTCTTCATGTCCTGTATTTTTCAGCATATCATGTGCATATTTCTTCAGCATTTCTACATCACGTTCGCGAACCGGTCTGTAGACCATACCGGCCTGACAGAATCTGCACCCTCTGATACATCCGCGTTGTATCTCCAGCACGACTCTGTCCTGTGTTACCTTAATATATGGTACTATAGGCTTTTCAGGATAAAATGTATTGCTCACATCATTGACAATTACTTTTTTGACGCACTTCGGGACATCTGCAAGCAAACGCATCTCTGATATCGTTCCGTCCTCATGATAAACAGGCTCATAAAACATAGGTGCATAAATCCCCGGAATGGATGCAGCCTGCAGTAGGAATTCTTCACGGGATACCCCTTTTTGACGGCATTCCCGATAAGTATCCAGCAAAGATGCATAGGACGTTTCCCCTTCTCCGATATAAAAAAGATCAAAATACTGGGCAAGAGGTTCCGGGTTGTAGGTACAGGGACCTCCACCGATGACAATCGGATCTTCCCAGGTCCTATCCTTTGCTTCAAACGGAATCTGGCTCAGATCCAGTATCTGCAGGATATTGGTATAACACATTTCATACTGTATGGTAATGCCGAGAAAATCAAAGCTTTTGACCGGATCCTGACTTTCCAGTGCAAATAGAGGAATGCTCTTTTCTTTCATAATCTGATGTAAATCTACCCATGGCGAATAGACGCGTTCACACCATACATCATCTCTTTTGTTAAACATATCATACAAAATCTGAATTCCCAAATGTGACATGCCGATTTCATATACATCGGGGAAGCACATTGCAAATCGGATCTCCACAGTCTTTGGATCTTTTAGGACTGCATTGACTTCATGACCTATATATCTGGCCGGTTTATCAATTTTCATCAGTATTTCTTCCGGTAAAGCAAGTTGATTCATTTCATTAATACCCTTCTTCTGTTTTCATCATGCCGATATCCGTATTTTGATCAGCATCAGTTAAAGTATACGGTAAATTCTCAATAAAATCAATTCCATTCAAATCGAAGTTTGTGTCAAGTAAACGTTGGCAACTTCCTCATTGTTTTTCATAAATGATAT
>CAYRJT010000321.1:0-2692 GCA_964424675.1 uncultured Lachnospiraceae bacterium | reverse complement strand
CTCTGATATTCCCGTGCCATCTCATTCAGATCCGTAACATGCTCCTGAATCATCCTGTTGATTTTTTCAATATCATCCTGCAGACCATGAAACTTATTACCATATCCCGTTGCCGCATCTCCCTGCCAGATTGATTTCAGACCATTCATGATGGTTGTCATTTCCTGTGTCAATGCGCTGATCGTCTTTCCTGTTGATGAAAACTCAGTGGAAGCCTGAATCAGCTTTTCAGGTGTTACCTTTAAAATGCCTTCCATAATAAAACCCTCCTATTTTAGTAAACACGTGTTGTTGCCGTGTCTGTATTTTTCATTTCTGTCTGTTCATATTTCTGCGCAATGACAAGTAATGCTGCGATATACTGCTCGATTGCGTTGTGAAAATTGTCCATCTGTCCCTTATCCTTGACAAATGCGCTATGGAAAGCCGTATTGGCCTGTCCTTCCCACATGCCCTTGAGAGACTGCTCCACTGTTTCCAGATTTGTAACCTGCGTCTGGAATTTTGTATTGAGTCCTCGCAGTACCTCCGCCTGTTTTCTCAGCTCTGACGCTGTTACCTGAATCATAGCCATACTATTTCTCCTTTCTCCTGATTAAGAATGACTGTTCGTTGTGGCCAGCTGCAATGCCTGCAGCTCTGCTCTGTACATCACCTCGGCAGCTGTCCTGATGCTCAATGCAACTGCCTTCATGGCTTTTGCCGTTCCTGCAATTTCCACGGACAAATCTGTACACTTCTTTCTATACAGCTCCGCATTTTCTCCCTGCCACCCCTGTCGTGTATACTGATATACGTTTTCCAGATTCACGCCTGTGATACGATACAGCCTGCTGGAAGCCTCCAGCAGCATCTCTGCACGTTTGAGAGCAGCCTGAAAATCAATTTCAATTTGTTCCGTTACCCGCATATCCCGCGGGTTTTTACAGTGTCTATCAACCCTCTCACCTCCCTTTCTGATTCCTGATAAGTACATTCTGCTCTTTCCAGAAGCTTTCCGGCATCCCAGATCAGAGACACCAGCAGATACATTTCTGTCAGATCCGCTTCCATTGCAGTCATAAATGCACTGTTTGAGCTTCCATCCCATTCCAGATCCAGTCTTTTGATATGATCCTTCAATGCGATGATTTCACGCACCAGAGCCTGATGGATTTCTTCAATTCGCTCTGCCTGTTTCTGCATCAGCCTGAGTTTTGTCTCAGTCACTCCCCCTGCAGTCCTCATCCTCTTCCCTCCTGTGATCTGTCTGCCTTCTGCACCGTCAAACCAGCAGCAGGCGGTTTCCGCTTCGAATATTCAGTCTGTTTAATGTCCAGTCCATATTCAGGATCTTTTTCTCGGAAACAGAACATAATACAAACTCATGATCCGTCTCATCCATCGGACAGTCTTCCTTTTCTGTCAATATCCTGCAAATCTGCCGGACAATTTCCCTGACCGGTACATCCTCCCGCAATTTGAAGTCGTAATCACGGAAAAATATCGGTACACTGATATCTACCAAAACCAATTTGACACCTCCTTTCATAACACCGCCGGAATCACGACTTCTCCAGTCTCTTCGCAGACTCCCTCCTCCATGATCGGCAGCATTCCATGCCCCTGTATGAGGCCTTTCCCCTGTTCACTGTATGGAATATATGAGAAATCCAGAATACGGTCATCTCCCGGACTACCTCCCATATGGATGCCTGTACGGTATTTTACAAATGCCTCAAAAATTCTTTTGCCTGCTGTATCTGCATAGTTCTCCTGTCTGAATACAGCAGCAAAATATATATTATGTAAACTTCCCTTTGTTAAAAGATTATAGACAAAAGCTTCTGTTCCAGCCATTGTTTGATTGACATAATGTTGGTTTGTCCATTCCGCAAGATTTCCTATGATAATCAGCCATCTTTGATTTTTACGCATACACTCGTAAATCCCGTCTTCCTGCTTTTCCTTTTTTATCACTGTACGGTTATGATAACGTTCCTTCAGTTCAGAACCCAGCTGCTCATAGAATTGGAAAATTTCTTCTGGCTTTGTGTAATACCCCGAAATGTGAAACGCACTCTTTTCCCTCATCTCTTGTAGTTTCCCCTCAGCAGAATCAATGATATAAACTGCAGTTCCTCTCAAGGCTTCCTCCGTAATCAGCAGCTTCAGCAGATTGGTCTTTCCTGTATTTCTGCTGCCGGTGACCGTCAGGCAGAACCATTTTTCAAAATGCAGTGCACACACATCTGCGGTTTTTATAAAATATCCTATCGGCAGCAAATTCTCATACAGCTTCTCCTGATCCTGAATTGTCCGGTTCAGCATTTCTTCACAGGTCAAGGGATCCGGTATCCTTGGTATTCTCTGCGCGGTCATCCTGCTGCCCCATTGTTCCATCAGTCTGCCACATATCTGTTCAATCTGTTCCATCCGTGCATAATCCTCAGACTCAGGCAAAGCAAGCGCTGTCTGAAACTCCAGAACCTCTCCGCCTGCCCACGCCAGTCCTCTCCCATATACATCACTTTCAGGACAGGTTTCCACTCTTGGCAGTCTTAATATCCCTGCATACTGATATTTGTCAGTCATTCTCAGACACATGGTTGTCCTAAAGTTCTCTGCCATCCTGACAGTCATATCTCCGGCACCAAAGCCTGCTGACGTAACGATCAGATAAATACCATAACTTTCTCCGGTTCTGGAGAAT
>CAYRJT010000320.1:0-2692 GCA_964424675.1 uncultured Lachnospiraceae bacterium | reverse complement strand
ATACCTTTGCTAATATTGTATCCATATCACAGTCTGCTGTCAATTCCTTCACATATTGAAAATGACCACTGGTTTCTCCCTTGACCCACAGTTCATTTCTGCTTCTGCTGTAATAAGTCATCCTGCCGGTTTCAATTGTTTTCTGATAAGCTTCTTCATTCATATAAGCAACCATCAGTACCTGTGCTGTCTTATAATCCTGTACGACGACGGTTACATGTCCGTCGGTATTCAGCTTGAAGTCTGACCACTGGCAGGCACATTCATATGTATTCATCTCTATGCCTCGATCGGCACACATTCTCTTGATCTGCATGATCTGATCCACATTGAAATTGATGACATCTCCTGAGATGCCGGCAATTCCTGAGTTTTGCAGTATTTCAGGTATTTTTTCCATTGTAAGGTCATTCAATACCGGAATCACAGATAATGATTTGTATCCCTTGCATGGAGCACTGTTCAGTAAAATCGCGCCACAGCAATACTGATCCAACAGTTCAAAATGATCAATAATCTGCTCCTCAGCATCGGCGCATACAGCGATTTTATCTTTTCCAAAGCGTTTACTGACTTCTTCGATCAGATCTATATTGGCCTGCTTTGCCATATTCATGGCAGCTTTTTGACAACCGGCATAAATCAGTTTTTTGACATCCTCTGTACGCTTGATATTACCTGCACCAATCACCGGAATATCAATATGTCTTCCAATCTCTTTGATAATGCCTAGTGCTGTCTCATGCTCTTCGTCAGTATCTGACAGATCAAAAACCAGAAGCTCATCTGTACCCAGATTGCTGTATCTGACAGCCAGTTCAACTGCATCCTCAGCCACGGTCTGATGATCATCAAATCCTTTGATGGCTTTTCCATTCTCTAAATATATGCATGTAACAATCTTCTTATCACTCATCCGCTTCTCCTTATGCAAGTATTCCCTTTGTGGATAATACATCCTTGATCCTGGTATCAATCGTAGTGGCTTCGTCCAGTGCTTTTGCAAATGCTTTGAACATGGCTTCGATCATATGATGTGCATTGGTTCCCGATAATACCCTGATATGAAGATTCATGCCTGCTGAATAAGAAATGGCATAAAAGAATTCTCTTACAAGCTCAGTATCCATACATCCTGCTTTCTCAGCTGCAAATTCTCCTTCATAGACAAAATATGGTCTTCCCGACAGATCCAGTGCACACAGAACCAGTGTATCATCCATCGGTAACAGAAAGCTGCCGTAGCGTTTGATTCCTTTCTTATCTCCGATTGCCTCTTTGATTGCCTGACCAAGTACGATTCCGGTGTCTTCAACGGTATGATGTCCGTCTACAGCCAGATCGCCATTCACGTGAAGCTTCAGATCAAAAAATCCATGTTTTGAAAAGCCCTCCAACATATGATCAAAAAAGCCGATGCCTGTATTGATCTCGCTTTCTCCGGTGCCATCGATATGGAGCTCCATTTTGATTTGGGTTTCTTTTGTATTGCGTTCCATTTCTGCTGTTCTGCTCATGTTCTCACTCCCCTTCAAATCTAACTTTAATTGAATTTGCATGAGCCGTCAAGCCTTCTGATACAGCAAATTTTTCGATATCCGTATGTGCTTCACGCAATGCATTTCTCGAATAGGATATAATGCTCGATTTCTTGATATATTCATCTACGCCAAGCGGTGAAAAGAATTTTGCAGTTCCATTCGTCGGCAGTACATGGTTCGGGCCTGCATAGTAATCTCCCAGTGGTTCAGAGGAGTTCTCGCCGATAAAGATGGCTCCCGCATTCCGTATCTTTGTCATGACCTCATATGGGGATGCTGTCATAATCTCCAGATGCTCTGATGCAATATCATTTGCAACATCGATTGCTTCTTCCATACTTTCTGCCAACAGGATGTATCCATACTTGTCCAACGATTTTTGAATGATTTCAGCCCTTGACAGCTGTTTTACAAATGCATCGATTTCTTTGGATACCTTCTCAGCCAGTTCGCAAGAGGTCGTGATCAATATGGCTGATGCCAGCTCATCATGCTCTGCCTGTGACAACAGATCAGCTGCCACATATCTGGGATTTGCTGTTTCATCTGCCAGAACCAGTATTTCACTTGGACCTGCAATAGAATCGATACTGACATTTCCATACACAGCCTTTTTAGCAAGTGCCACAAAGATATTTCCCGGTCCTACGATCTTGTCTACCTTTGGAATCGTTTCTGTTCCGTATGCGAGTGCTGCAATTGCCTGTGCTCCGCCTACTTTATAGATTTCCGTAACTCCACAGATTTTTGCTGCTACGAGGATGCCCGGGTTAATAACACCGGTCTTTCCTGGAGGCGTCATCATAACGATTCTGTCTACTCCTGCTACCTTTGCCGGAATGACGCACATCATCGTAGAGGATGGATAGGCTGCCTTTCCGCCAGGCACATAGACACCCACCTTCTCTAATGGTGTGATCTTCTGTCCAAGGATCGTCCCGTCGTCCTTTGTATCGATCCAGCTGTAACGAATCTGCTTTTTGTGATATTCTTCAATGTTGTCATGTGCACGTTTCATGACTGCGATCAGTTCCGGATCATACGCAGCATATGCTTCTTCTATTTCCTGCTCCGTCACACGCATACTGTCTGCATCCAGTTCACAGCCATCGAACTTCTGACTATATGTAATCAGTGCCTGATCACCGTCT
>CAYRJT010000319.1:0-2699 GCA_964424675.1 uncultured Lachnospiraceae bacterium | reverse complement strand
GCAGTGGGTCGGTCTTAATCATGCACTCCGGAAGCTTGATGGAGCGGATACTGTGATTGAGGTCAGCTTTTTGAAGCAGTCCGGTCAGTTCAGTGCTGTAGAGCTCGCGCGACGAGACCGGCAGCTCTTCCAGGTCTTCCATGGTGGTGTGAAAGAGGTCAGTGACTAAATGGTCAATCTGTGCAGTCTTATTTTGAATGGCGCTCAGACGCTCCTGCAGGTCTTGGTCGGTTACCTTGACCTGTAACACTTCTACGGCAAGCTGGATGGATGTAATCGGTGTCTTAATATCATGACTCAGAGAGGCAACGAGTGCCTTTTTGCTTTGATTGGCTTCATATTCATGCTGCTTTGCGGTGCATAACTCATCACGCATGATGTCCAGACTCTGTGTGAGCGGCAGGAACGCTTCATTGCCTGCTGATGGCAGTGTGGCGTCATAGTCCCCAAGGGAAATTTTGCGTGAGAAGTCATCGAGCTGTTTCATGGGTTTTAAGACGGTACGGGTCAAATAGTAGTCGTAGAGCATCATCATTAGGAGCCCGGAGAAGAAAACGAAAAGAAGAATCGTGATGCTTTTTTGCTCAGCGGCATGACGCAGCTGTTGTCTTGCTGTATGGGTTTCAATGAGGACAGTGCCGACAGGGGTGTTATTCTGTGTGATGGTCAGTGCTACATCGGATTCACGCATCATATCCTGCATGGTCAGTGTCTCGGGATTGTTGTATGTAAAGAGCTGCTGCTCAGACTGATCAAGGACAGTGAAGGGATAGGAAAAGGTACTGTAGTCGCCGGCAGACAGGTCGCTCCAATGGGTTTCTACCGCGGATGCAATTCTATTGATTTGTATGGAATCGCATGTGAAATCAGCAGCATGTCTGATCTGCCAGATGCTGATGCAGGAAATGATAAGATAGATTGCTAAAATGACGAGTCTGATACAGACGGATTTATTTTTCTTCGAATACATAGCCGACTCCCCATATGGTTTTCAGATATTCTGGTTCATCTGGATTCTTCTCGATTTTCTGTCTGAGTCTTCTGATGTGGACGGAGAGAGTTCCTTCGCTGATAAAGCGGCTTTCCCATACTTCATCGAGCAGTTCCTCTTTGGTGATGACTTGATTTTTATGTTCTGCGAGGTAGGAGAGGAGCTTGAACTCCATATCCTTCAGACGGACGGGTTCGCCTTCTACCAGAGCCTGTCTGTAGTTGTAATCCAGTGCAAATCCGTTACAGATTGGGTGAATGCCTTTTGAATGAGCAGCTGCTGGGTCTGTTGTGTGATTTGATGTTTGGTCTGTGGTATTTGCAGCTTGAGCGGGATTGGCTTCGCAGCGTTTTAGGATTGCTTTGACTTTTGCGAGCAGGATATTCAGGCTGTAGGGCTTTGTGATGTAATCATCTCCGCCGATGTTGAGTGCAGTCAGGATATCGTCATCGCTGGTTCTGGCACTGATGAACAGGATGGGGATGTTTGTTTTCTCACGGATTCTCTTGCACAGTTCGAAGCCGGAGTGACTGCCTAGGTTGATGTCGAGAATCAGGATGGATACGCTGTTCTGCTCCAGAAAGTCAAGGGCAGCCTCGTAGCTTGTGACGTAGGTTGTCGGCAGGTCGAAGATATTAAAGTATTCGCAGGTGGACTGGCAGATCATTTCCTCGTCGTCCACGATTAAGCATTTATAGGACATGGATGGGCTCCGTTTCGAAGGGGTGAATGGGTATAAAATATTTCTTATCAGGGGTATCTCACTTGATTCTATCATATTCGGGGGTTGGTGGCAAAGAGTATTGAGGGGATGTCGGTGAACTGAGGGGATGTCTCTTGTCCAAACCCTTCTGTTTATTGTAAATGGGATAACGCAAACGGAATCATGCAGGCGGAATAACGCTGATGAAAATGAGGAAAGCTTGCACATTTTCATAAAAACCTTTATCATGAAAGATGAAATGGAGGCATGTTTATTATGAAGGAATCAATATTCAGAAAGAAGAATATCGATAAGGTTTTTTCACCGGATCAGCTGAATGATTATATCAAGGTTTCGAATCCGAGTACATGGGTGATTCTTGCGGCAGTGATTATATTTCTGGCAGCTGTCTTGATTTGGGCTGTATTTGGTCAGATTCCGGGGACGGCAGAGCATGCAGTTACTTTTATTTTAAATAAATGATCATAGAGCCGTAAGTATTGGTTCATATCAGTGTTTACGTTGATGACGCAGGTGACTGTGCCATCATGAAATATGTCAAACGCTTTGAGAAAGCAGGATTACCCAGGTGAACAAGACAGAGCAGGTCCATCAACCGGAAAAATCACAAAAACTGAATAGAATACATCCGACTGTAACCAAAGGCTATGCCAAGGTTCCTGTTGTCATGCAGATGGAAATGCTGGAGTGTGGTGCGGCATGCCTGACGATGATACTGGCTTATTACGGTAAATGGCTTCCTCTGGAGCAGGTACGGTCAGATTGTGGAGTATCCAGAGACGGCTCCAATGCGAAAAATGTGCTGAAGGCCGCCAGAAGCTATGGGTTGGAAGCTAAGGGATACCGTTATGAGCCGGAGCAGCTTCAGAGAGAAGGAAGATTTCCATGTATCATACATTGGAATTTCTGCCATTTTGTCGTGCTGTGCGGATTCAAGGGCAATAAAGTGATCCTCAACGATCCGGCAAGAGGCACTGTACAGAT
>CAYRJT010000318.1:0-2700 GCA_964424675.1 uncultured Lachnospiraceae bacterium | reverse complement strand
TAAGCCATACAGAAAAAGTGCACGTATTGTCGGTGATACAATGGGTAAGTATCATCCGCATGGTGACAGCTCTATCTATGATTCACTGGTAGTGATGTCACAGGATTTCAAGAAGGGGCTTCCGCTTGTCGACGGACATGGAAATTTCGGCTCCATCGAGGGAGACGGTGCTGCTGCCATGCGTTATACAGAGGCAAGGCTGGAGAAGGTCACTCAGCTGGCTTATCTTGCCGATCTGGATAAGGATGTAGTAGATTTTATTCCCAATTTTGACGAGACAGAGAAAGAGCCTGAGGTACTGCCTGTCAGAATTCCCAACCTGTTAATCAACGGAGCAGAAGGAATCGCTGTCGGAATGGCGACCAGCATACCGCCTCATAATGTATCAGAAGTCATTGATGCGGTAGAAGCATACATGAAGAATCCCAAAATTACGACAGAAGAATTGATGCAGTATGTTCCGGGGCCTGATTTCCCGACCGGCGGTATCGTGACAAACAAAGATGAGCTGCTGCAGATCTATGAGACCGGAGTCGGAAAGATCAAGGTTCGTGGTAAGGTCGAGATAGAAAACAGCAAAGGCGGCAAAGTCAAGCTGGTCATTACAGAGATTCCGTACCCGATGATCGGTGCCAATATCGGCAAATTTCTGATGGACATCTATAGTCTGGTAGAAACGAAAAAGACAAATGATATCGTCGATATCTCAAATCAGTCCTCCAAAGATGGTATCAGGATCGTCATAGAGCTGCGTAAGGATGCAGACGTAGAGAATATCAAGAATATGCTCTATAAAAAAACACGTCTTGAGGATACATTTGGTGTCAATATGCTCTCAGTTGCTGAACAGCGTCCGGAGATTATGGGAATCAAAGAGATTATCAGACATCATGTAAATTTTCAACATGAAATTGCTACGAGAAAATACAGAACGTTGCTTGCAAAGGAACTGGATAAAAAGGAAATACAGGAAGGGTTGATCAGAGCCTGTGATGTAATAGATGTCATTATTGAGGTGTTGCGTGGATCGAAAAATATCAATGATGCCAGAACATGTCTGACGACGGGAAAAACAGATAATATTACATTTAAGACAAGACTGCATAAGGGCATGGCAGAAAAGTTCCGCTTTACAGAGAGACAGGCCAATGCAATTTTGGAGATGAGACTGTATAAGCTGATCGGACTGGAGCTGGAAGCTCTGATGAAGGATCATGATCATACGCTGAAAAACATAGAGACCTACAAGAAGCTGCTGACAGATGAAAAAGCAATGGACAAGAGCATTATCAATGAGCTGGAGGGCTTTAAGAAAGAATTTGGACGCCCTCGCAGAACTTTGATTGAAAATTCTGAAGAAGTGGTATTTGAGGAAAAGAAGCAGGAAGAAATGGAAGTCATGTTCCTCATGGATCGGTTTGGATATGCAAAAACAATTGATCTGCAGACCTACGAACGCAACAAAGAAGCAGCGGACGCAGAATATAAATACAGATTCAAATGTATGAATACCGGAAAGGTATGTATCTTTACTGACAAAGGGCAGATGCACTCAATCAAGGTTCTGGATCTGCCTGCCGGTAAACTGAGAGATAAAGGAACACCTGTCGATAATATCAGCAACTATGACAGTAAAACAGAACAGATGCTGTATATTGATGATATGCAGGCAATGACCGGCAAAACGATGATATTTGCCACAGCGAAATCTATGCTGAAACAGGTTTCAGGAAGCGAATTTGATGTGGCCAAAAGAACGGTGGCAGCCACAAATCTGATGGAAAACGATAAGCTGCTGCTTGTGGAAGCTGTGAATGATCAAAAGAATATTGTCCTGCAGACAGCGGATGGTCTGTTTTTAAAGTTTACCATCGAAGAAATACCTGAAAAGAAGAAGGGCGCTGTGGGCGTTCGTGGAATGAAGCTTGCAGAACAGGATCATGTTACGGATATCTATCTGCTGCAGAATGGCGTTGAACAGTTTGCGGAATACAGAAGCAAAAAAATAGAGCTGAACAAATTAAAACTCGGCAAGAGAGACAGTAAGGGAGTTAAAGTCCGTATATGAGAGTGATTGCAGGAACAGCCAGAAGTCTGCCTTTAAAGACACCGGCAGGTAAGGATACAAGACCAACTTCAGATAAGACAAAGGAAACCCTGTTTAATGTGTTGATGCCATGTATAGCAGACGCAGATTTTCTGGATTTATATGCCGGAAGCGGAGGCATCGGGATTGAGGCTCTCAGCAGAGGCGCCGCATCTGCCTGCTTTGTGGAAAAGGGAAGAGAAGCCCTGAAATGCATAGAGGATAATCTGAATTTTACAAAATTTGCAGATCGTGCTCTTATCATGAAATGTGATGTACTGATGGCACTCAGACAGCTGGAAGGAAAACGGGTGTTTGATATTATCTTTATGGATCCGCCATATCATGAACAGCAGGAAGAACGTGTGCTGGAATATTTATCGTCTTCTTCTCTGATCAGCGAAGATTCAGTCATTGTCGTGGAGGCATCTAAGGAAACGTCTTTTGACTATTTAGAAGATATGGGATATCATATCATCAAGCAAAAGGAATATAAGACAAATAAACATGTATGGATAGAAAAGGAGGCATCCTTATGAAAACAGCAATCTACCCCGGCAGTTTTGATCCGGTCACATATGGTCATCTGGATGTCATACAGCGTGCATCTAAAA
>CAYRJT010000317.1:0-2744 GCA_964424675.1 uncultured Lachnospiraceae bacterium | reverse complement strand
AGAAAGGAAGTCAGGCTATGGATCATTCAAGCAGTATATTTGATAATCAGATGAGCCAAGGGATCATCAGGAGTGCACAGAAGAAACAGCAGAAGTATCTTCGTAAATTTGGGGATGACAGGAATACACACTATGTGCTGGGAGTGCAGGAAAATGCATGCATTGGGCCTATTTTAGGGGTGAAAAATCTGAGTATCATAGGTTCAGAAAATATCAGCTCGACCGATACGGTCAATCAAGACGCAACCCAGAAATCACAGGGTCATATAATGGATGAAGAACCACATAAAACAGATTTGCAGCTTGTCCCAAAAAGTCTGATTGTAGGAAATATACGCATGGGCTTCGGGCATTATCGTATTTCTATGGCGATTGCATCAGCGGCACATGCAATGGGTTATACACCTTATTGGATGGATTTGAATTCCTATCAGGAGACTACAGGCGGCAAGGTCATCAATGCACAGAATGAATTATATTCCCTTGGCTCAAGACTGTCAGGAAAGAGCAGGATTTTTAACAAACTGGTGTGGGAACCGATGAACTATGAAGGCTTCCGAAAGCTTTCTTACAATGCAGCTGATCAGAAGAATGCAGAGCTGATGACCCCTGTATTTTGCGATATTCCAAAGGATACTCCTTATGTGGCAACGCATGTATGGCCTGCCCAGGCCGCCATTCACGCAGGTATGACCAATGTAGTCAATGCCGTGCCGGACAACTGGCCTATGGCACTGCATTTGTCAGAAGGAAGCATTCATACCATTCAGACACATGCTTCTTATCTGGGATACCGCGTTTTGAACGGTATGAGTAAGAATCAGGTCTTATCTCCAATGAGCAGCAGGGATTTGATCTATACAGGACACTATATTGATCATGAGCTGGTATCCAATATAGAGAAAGACTGTGATGCAAGAATCGCACGTGCCTCGGAAGGCAAGCCCATACGATTCCTATTGACCATTGGCGGTGCAGGAGCGCAAAAGGAGATCTTTTCTGCAATTGTTAAGTATTTGTTACCTTATATCAGAGAGAAAAGGGCAGCACTTTTCATCAATGTAGGCGATTATGAAAATGTATGGAAGGAGCTTGTGGCTGAGATTCCGTCATTGCAAAACGCAGAGCGATACTTCGATGACTGGGAGCGAACCCGTACATTTGTGAAGCAGGCGCTTAGCGAAGCAGAGTCAGATGAAATGTCAGAGGTGAGGTCAGATGGAGCCTTGGAAGCTGTATCAGACGGAGCAGTTAAAGTGAGAGCAGACGAGCCCCAGGAGATTGAGGGCATTTATGCCTTCTGTCACCATGATATTTTCGAGGCGGTCTATACAACTAACCTCCTGATGCGACTGACCGATGTACTGGTGACCAAGCCAAGCGAACTGTCCTTTTATCCGGTTCCAAAGCTTTTCATCAAGCGTGTCGGAGGGCATGAGCAGTGGGGCGCGATTCATTCGGCAGAAATAGGAGATGGCACACTGGAATGCCGGGACATCCCGCATACCCTGCAGATGGTTCGTATGTTCATGGAGGAGAAGGAGCTGCTGACGGATATGTGTGAGAATATCAAGAAGAATCATCAAATTGGAATTTATAGCGGAGCGTATAAGGTGGTGGAGCTGGCAACGAAAACAGGAGGGTTATCATGAAGAAATTATCAACAGGTAAAATGTGGTTATTTGCAGTTGGGCAATTTGGCTGGGCGCTGCTGTCAGGACTGATCTCGAACTGGCTTGTGTATTTTTATCAGCCGGATGAAGCAGCGAAATCCGCAGGACAGACCATCTTTATCCCACAGGGACTTGTCATATTAGGGATTATTACAATCATCGGCGGGATTACAGCAGTCGGCAGATTATTCGATGCCGTGACGGATCCGTGGATTGCGTCCCTGTCTGACAAATGCAAATCCAAAGCTGGCAGACGCATCCCATTTCTGAAATTTGCATCACTGCCGCTTGCAGTTTCAACGGTACTCGTATTCTGTGCTCCGATTGGTCAGACAAGCTGGCTGAATGCACTGTGGCTGTTTGTATTTGTACTGATTTATTATCTGTCAATCACAGCTTACTGTACGCCCTTCAATGCACTGATTCCGGAGCTTGGACATACGCAGGAGGAGAGACTGAATATCTCTACAACGATCTCCCTGACGTTCTTCTTCGGAACAGCAACGGCCTATGCGGCACCGATGATTTGGGGAATCTTTGAGCCGGGTATGGGCAGAGTTCCAGCCATGAGACTGACATTTGCATTATTTGCAGTCCTCGCATTGATTTGTCTGCTGGTTCCGGTTTTTACAATCCGAGAGAAGGATTATGTTGTAACGACTCCGGTAGAGGGGACTGCATTTTCCTCACTGGTGAAGACTTTCCGTAACCGTGACTTTAAGATTTTTGTGGGATCGGACATTTTATACTGGATTGCCCTGACCATGTTTCAGACAGGACTCCCCTTCTTTGTAACCAGTCTTCTGGGACTGGAGGAGAGTATGTCTACCATTTATTTCGTGGCAATGTCTGTGCTTTCGCTGGTATTCTATGTTCCCGTGAATATGATTTCCAGAAAGGTCGGCAAGAAGAAGCTTGTGCTGCTGGCATTTGGAATGTTCTCACTGGCTTATCTGTATACGACTTTTTTCGGAAATGCACTGCCGTTTTCCACAACGGTACAGGGCTTCCTTCTGGTTGCGATTGCTGCACTTCCGATGGCGATCTTCGGCATTTTGCCGCAGGCTATGG
>CAYRJT010000316.1:0-2748 GCA_964424675.1 uncultured Lachnospiraceae bacterium | reverse complement strand
CACGGTGTCCATGGATACCTTCGACAAATCGTTTACCGGTATTTGCCTGATGTTTGAACCTACAGATGCTTTTGTTCCGGACGGAAGACCAAAGAGCATCAGAAACTTTGTCGGGAGCAAGCTAAAAGGAACAGCACCTGCATTTGTCTTTGTCATATTGACCGCATTAGTTACCTCACTAATAGGAGTGATCAACCCGGCTTTTTCACGTATTTTGATCGATCGGCTGTTAACAGGAAAGAATCCGGACTGGCTCTATCCGTTTGTACTTATCATGCTGGCTTTTGCATTCGCAGAAATACTGATTGCAGCGGTCAGAACCATCTATATGTTAAAGATCCAGGGAAAGCTGGCCATTGTGGCCAATACAGGATTTATGTGGCATGTCCTTCGTATGCCGATGGAGTTTTTCACGCAGCGGATGGCAGGTGATATAGCGGCCAGACAAGCTTCAAATGAAGGAATCGCTGCTGCACTGATCGATGAATTTGCTCCTTTAATGATTAATTTTGTGATGCTGTTGTTTTATCTGGTCATCATGTTTCGCTATAGTCCGCTTCTGACTCTGGTCGGTCTGCTGTCAGTGATCATCAATCTGCTGGTTGCCAGAGAAATCTCAAAACAGCGCATGAACATTACACGAGTACAAATGTGCGATAATGGCAAGCTGGCTGCAGCAACTGTGAACGGAATCGAGATGATCGAGACGATCAAGGCCAGCGGTGCAGAAAACGGATATTTTCAGAAATGGTCAGGCTATCAGGCATCTGTCAATTCTCAGACTGTTCGGTTCATGAAACTGAATCAGTATCTAGGGTCAGTGCCGGAGCTGGTTTCCTCTGTTACAAATATTGCCATACTGGTACTGGGTGTCTATCTGACAATGGAGGGGCAGTTTACCGTCGGTATGATCCTTGCTTTTCAGGGGTTTATGACATCCTTTATTGCACCGGCCAATGCACTGATCAGTGCCGGACAGAATTATCAGGAAATGCGGACGAATATGGAACGGATCGAGGATATCATGGAGTATCCTGTGGATGTAGAGGATCAATATCGTACAAGCGCTGACATTTCGACTGTACAAAATGGCCGGAAGACAGAAGTCATAGAAACCGGGAATACCCCAGAGCCTGAAAATGAGCCGCAATCCTACAGGAAATTAAGCGGCAATCTCGTCATGAAGCATGTGACCTTTGGATATTCCAAGCTGGAACCCCCTTTTATTGAAGACTTTAATCTGGAACTGAAAAGTGGCAGCCGGGTTGCATTTGTAGGAGCATCCGGCAGTGGAAAATCAACCTTATCAAAGCTGATTTCCGGTCTGTATCAGCCATGGAGCGGAGAAATCCTGTTTGACGGCAAGCCGGCGGCAGAGATTGATCATGCTGTATTTACAGGTTCTCTGGCAGTTGTCGATCAGGACATTATCTTATTTGAGGATACCATTGCAAATAATATTAAAATGTGGGACAGTTCTATCGAGGACTTTGAGATGATTCTGGCTGCAAGAGATGCAAATATTCATGAGGATATCATGCAGCGTGACGGAGGATATCAGCATAAGCTGCTGGAGGGCGGTCAGGATTTCTCAGGCGGACAGCGACAGCGTCTGGAGATTGCCAGAGTATTGGCCCAGGATCCGACCATTATCATCATGGATGAGGCAACCGGAGCATTAGATGCAAAAACAGAATATGACGTGGTAAATGCGATTGAGGCAAGAGGAATCACATGCATTGTCGTGGCGCATCGCCTGTCTACGATTCGAGACTGTGATGAAATCATTGTCATGGAGAGGGGAAGAGTCGTAGAACGTGGTACACATGATGAACTGATGGCTATGAACGGAAAGTACAGAGAATTGATTACGAGTGAGTAAAAGCGGCAGGAACTGCCGGATACAATACAAGAGGAAGCAGCAGGTACCAGCATATGGCAGGATGGTTTGAGGAACAGATCAAGCAAAGAATACGCACTGATGAAGAAAATTTTTCAGATGCTTTTATCAGCATGTCCGGAATTGTGATGGGTGATGCTGTCAAACGTGCCAATGTAAGCAACAGCCGCAGAAATCGTGATGCAGTCGAACAAATCCTGGATTATTATCATGTGAAGGCAGTGAGGATGCCGGAGGAGCTGACGGATCTGAATGAGCAGCTGGAGTATATTCTGCGTCCGGCCGGCATCATGCGCCGGAATGTCCATCTGACAGAAGGATGGTATCTTGACGGAATAGGAGCACTGCTCGGAAGTACCCTTGACGGAGAGCCGGTTGCAATCATACCAAAGGGCTTTTCCGGATATGAATTCACAGATTACAAAACAGGTGAGCAGATCAAGGTCAATGCAAAAACGGTCCATATGCTGCAAAGTGAGGCCATCTGCTTCTATAAACCATTTCCGATGCACAGAATCGGGATCCGTGAACTCCTGTGCTTTATGACGGAAGCCTTATCAAAAGCAGATTATATCATGATTGTCATTGCATCACTTGCAGTATCTTTGCTGGGCTTATTGATACCGTATGCAAATCAGCTGATATTTGGCGATGTGATTGAACAGACGAATCTGTCGGTATTGATTCCGGTCGTTTGTCTGATGCTTGGAGTCACCATTTCCTCAACTTTAATTACGCTGACCAAGTCATTGATCACGTCGCGGATCGAGACAAAGGTCAATCTGTCAGTGCAGTCTGCCGCCATGATGCGGGTGCTTTCCATGCCTGCCACCTTTTTTAGAGACTTC
>CAYRJT010000315.1:0-2770 GCA_964424675.1 uncultured Lachnospiraceae bacterium | reverse complement strand
AGATAAAACATTGTTTCTGCATCATGGAGATCTGACAGATTCCAGTAACCTGAATCGTCTGATTGAGCAGATCCAGCCAACTGAGATCTACAATCTGGCAGCACAGTCTCATGTAGCTGTTTCTTTCGAAGTACCTGAATATACAGCAGAGACAACCGGTATCGGAACTCTGCGTTTACTGGATGCAATCAAAAAGACAGGAGTGAAGTGCAGATTTTATCAGGCATCGACTTCAGAACTGTTCGGAGGGCTTCCTGAGACAGCTCCTCAGAGCGAGAAGACACCATTCTACCCGAAGAGCCCATATGGAGCTGCTAAGCTGTATTCCTACTGGATTACGGTTAATTACAGAGAGGCCTATAATCTGTTTGCATGTAACGGAATCCTGTTCAATCATGAGTCACCGCGCAGAGGCGAGACATTTGTAACACGTAAGATCACGAGAGCCGTGGCATCCATTATGGCAGATGAAAGAGAGAAGCTGTCATTAGGAAATCTGGATGCGAAACGTGACTGGGGATTTGCAGGTGATTACGTAGAGGGTATGTGGAGAATTCTGCAGCAGGATAAGCCGGGAGATTATGTACTGGCGACAAATGAAACACATACTGTTCGTGAATTTGTAGAACTTGCATTTGCTGAGGTAGGTATCGTGATCGAGTGGAAGGGAACCGGAGTCAGCGAAAAGGGATATGACAAATCAAACGGCAGACTTTTGGTAGATGTGAATCCGAGGTATTTCAGACCTGCAGAGGTAGAGTTCCTGTGGGGCGACTGCTCCAAGGCAGAAAAAGAACTTGGATGGAAGCGTAAAGTGGATTTCAAGAGTCTGGTAGCGATGATGGTGGATTCTGATATGAAGCAGATTGCAGGTATGAGCTCAGAAGAATACAGAAATCAGCATCAAAAATAAATGGATTGAATCAGAACCGAGGTTGACGAAATGGATAAGAATGCGAAGATTTTTGTTGCCGGACACAGAGGACTGGTAGGAGCAGCAATAGTCAGGAATCTTGAAGCAAAAGGATATCATAATATAGTTAAGAGGACACACAAGGAACTTGACCTGACAGATCAGGCAGCAGTCACAGCGTTTTTCGATCAGGAAAAGCCGGAATATGTTGTACTTGCAGCAGCAAAGGTCGGCGGTATCAATGCAAACAATACTATGCCTGCAGAATTTGCTTATGTGAATATGCAGATACAGTGTAATGTCATTCAGAATGCCCATACGCACGGTGTCAAGAAGCTGCTGTTCTTGGGCAGCACCTGCATTTATCCGAAGCTGGCTCCGCAGCCGATTCCGGAGGATGCACTTTTGACCGGGCCGCTGGAAGAGACGAATGAAGCTTATGCCATTGCCAAGATTTCAGGACTGGAAATGTGCAAGTTCTACAAACGACAGTACAAAGATGACTATATCAGCTGCATGCCGACCAATCTGTATGGTCCGTATGATAATTATGATCTGAGCAACTCACATGTGATGCCGGCTATGATCCGGAAATTCCATGAAGCCAAGGTAAGCAATGCACCGCAGGTAGAACTCTGGGGGACAGGAAAGCCGCTTAGAGAATTCCTGTATGTAGATGATATGGCTGATGCCTGTGTCTTCCTGTTGGAGAACTACAGTGGAGAACAGCATGTGAACATCGGAACCGGCAAGGAAGTTACGATCAAAGAGCTTGCAGAGACCGTTAAGAGAATCGTAGGCTATGAAGGTGAAATATACTGGAATCAGGATATGCCGGACGGCACACCGAGAAAGCTGACAGATGTGAACAAGCTGCATGGTCTCGGCTGGACGCATAAGGTGGAGCTTGAAGAAGGCGTTCAGATGGCTTACGAATGGTTCAGAGACAATATTGACCAGGCGAAATTATAGAGATGAAGTTTAGGGAAATATAAAATGAATTTGATATCCATTACATTTATACTGTTTATACTTATTTTATTAGTGATCTATTATTCTGTTAAGAAACAATATCAGTGGCTTGTTTTGCTCTTAGGCAGTCTGGTATTTTACATATGGACAAATCCATTCAGTATCCTCTTCTTACTCATCTCTATTGTGAGCACATGGTGGTTAATGAAAACACCCACAAGAGTGCGCTGGTATTTGACACTCATCATCAACCTGGGTTTAATCATTGTGTTCCGCTACAGCATCTACTTCGGAGTGCAGGACATCATTGTTCCTCTCGGAATCTCATTTTATACATTTATGACCTTGGGCTACGCACATAGTGTATATGAGAAAAAGATACAGCCGTGTGAAAACCTGCTCCATTATGCACTTTATATCTCCTATTTTCCTCAAATCGTTGAGGGCCCGATTGGAATTTATCAAAAAATGATGCCACAGCTGTTACAGCCGCATCCATTTGAAATGAGTCATATACAATCCGGCGCATATCGCTGTCTGAAAGGTTTGTTTAAGAAATTAGTCATCGCCGGCAGACTGAGTTATTATGTCGATACTGTTTATGCGAATCCGAGTGCGGAGGGCGGCTTGACACTTTTCATCGCAACCTTCTTCTATACCATTGAACTGTATGCTGATTTTTCGGGATATATGGACATCGCATGTGGTATATCTGAAATGCTCGGAATCAAATTAAAAGAAAACTTCATCCGACCCTATTTTTCTAAAACCATTCAGGAATTCTGGAGAAGATGGCATATTTCTCTGAACGAGTGGTTTAAAGAGCATCTGATGATGCCCGCTGTAACCTCCGGTTGGAACCGTAAGTTGTCCAAAGCACTTGGT
>CAYRJT010000314.1:1726-2791 GCA_964424675.1 uncultured Lachnospiraceae bacterium | reverse complement strand
TCCCTGACAAATTCAGCATCCACGGCCTTTAATGCACAGCTTTCAGAGGCCAGTACATAGCTTCTTCCCCTTCTTCCGAGGCATAGTGGCTTTAGACCCAGCGGATCTCTGACGCCTACAAGCTTCCGCGGACTCATGATCAGTATCGCATAACCGCCGCGAACCTGCTCTGCCGTCCTGATGACTGCCTCTTCGATAGATGCCGAAACAGCACGTTCCTTTGCAATCTGATAAGCAAGAACCTCCGAATCTGTTGTTCCGTGAAAAATAGCTCCACCCTGCTGTAAGTCTCTGCGCAGCTCCTCGGCATTTACGATGTTTCCATTGTGTGCCAGTGCCAGTGTTCCCTTCAGATAATTTAATACAAGCGGCTGTGCATTTTCTGTACTGCTGGAGCCGGTGGTGGAATATCTCACATGTCCAATTCCAATATTTCCCTTTAGGCTCTCCAGAGTATTCTGATGAAATACTTCACTGACCAATCCCATAGCCTTGTGACTGCATATATTTCCCATTGGTCCCACTGTATCGCACACTGCGATGCCCGCAGATTCCTGACCTCTGTGCTGCAGTGCCAGAAGGCCATAATAGATGGACTGTGCCGCCTGCATTCCTGCAGGCTCCCAGATACCAAATACACCACATTCTTCCCTTAGCTTGTCCTCGTTCATTCGACTTTCCTCTTCCCCATAGTGCCAGTATCAAAATAGAATTTCGCCTGCGAAATTCCTGCGCCGAGCGCGGTCGCTTCAGCGACATTTTCATTACGCGCAAGTGTGCAATCACTCTCATGTTTGTTCTTTAAACAAAAAATGAGGCACTTTGGACATCGTCCAAAGCGCCTTCGCTCTCTTAAAAAATAAATATAACCTTTTTTTCTTTTCATGTCAACTGCTAATTTACAGCACTTGTTTATTTGTTTATTTTTGTACTGCCTGCTTCAGGTCTTCCTTCATATCCAGAACAGCCTGACGGGAAGCATCCGCATAATGCTCACTTCCGAACTGCGCATACGTCTCATTCTTGTAGGCTGCGATAATGCCGCGGGAAGAGTTCACGATGGCA
>CAYRJT010000314.1:0-1716 GCA_964424675.1 uncultured Lachnospiraceae bacterium | reverse complement strand
GTCCGTCCTGATTAAAGAAGTGTACCAGATCCTTGCCCTTGCCGCCCTGTGCCCCGTAGCCCGGCACCAGAATATAGGTCTTTGGCATCAGAGCGCGCAGCACCTTTCCCATCTCCGGGTAGGTAGCACCAACGACTGCTCCGATATAGCTGTACGGATATTTCTCACTCATACACTGCTCACCCCACTCGGCAATCTTCATGCCAACGTTCTCATAGAGCGGCCTCTGATTGGATACAAAGCACTGATCCTGAAATTCTCCGCTGCTCGGATTCGAGGTCTTTGCTAAGATGAATAAGCCTTTCTTCTCTTCCTGACACACTTCCAGAAACGGATTGATTCCATCAGAACCCAGATAGGGATTGACCGTTGCAAAATCCTCATTAAATGCGGCGATTTTCTTCGTTCCTACCTGTACCTTACCAAGATGGGCCACTGCATAGGCTGCAGAGGTTGAGCCAATGTCACCGCGCTTCACATCTCCGATGACAACCAGTCCCTTCTCCCTGCAGTACTTCACTGTTCTGTCAAAAGCAGCAAGTCCGGGGATTCCAAACTGCTCATACATAGCAATCTGAGGCTTCACTGCCGGAACTAGGTCATAAACTGCGTCTACAATTCCTTTATTATACTGCCAGATGGCTTCTGCTGCGCCCTCAAGCGTTTCTCCAAGCTCAGCATAGGCTTTACTTAAAATATGCGTCGGTATGTAGGAAAGCATCGGATCAAGCCCCACTACTATCGGCGCATCTTTCTTCTGAATCTGTTCAATTAACTGATTAATCATTTCGTCCCTCCTGACTGATCATAAAGCTCTTCATTAAATAAAGCTCTTTATTGATAGTATCATATTGCGATGAATTTGCAAGTGATATTCACAAAGAAGGGAAATGCAAGCTTCACATTTCCCTCTCTCCGTCAATCATCATAATTGAATCCGCTAACGCTTCCCTCTATACGGATACTGTGGCTTTTTCTTCCACATATTTCTTAATATTAAATGCATTGGTATACTTATTGGTCATACCTCCGTCCACTACGACCAGTGTCGGTGCCTGCATAACCTTATAACGCGTAGCCAGCTCAATATTCTCCTCTGCATCGATCATGACATACTTCTCATTCTTGAGATATTCCTTTGCCAGCTTGCAGTTCGGACATGTTTTTGTCACAAAAAGATACTTTACATGATCCATTGGTTCGATCTCAACTGCCTGTTCAACATTCTCAGCCAGAGATGTGATCTTGACAATGCTGCTGGTCGGACGTTTCAGACTGGAGTTGTCAATATCATATACGATACGGTTCTTATATTCCTGAAGCTTACCATCATTCCAGTTCTGTACTGGTCTGTAGTAGCCTGTGATACGGCTGTAGACCTCGGTAACAGCTCCGCAGTGCGGACATGTCTTTTGCTCACCTGACAGATATCCATGCTCCTTACATACAGAATACGTCGGTGACAGAGTATAATATGGAAGCTTGTAATTCTCTGCAACCTTCCTGACCAGTGATGCAGCTGCTTTCCAATCCGGCAGCTTCTCACCCAGAAATGCATGGAATACAGTACCTGATGTATATAATGTCTGCAGCTCATCCTGAATATCCAGAGCATCAAAGATATCAGCTGTATAATCAACCGGCAGATGAGAACTGTTTGTATAATATGGCGTATCTCCTGCCTTGCCTGCTGTCTTGATATTCGGCCAGCGCTTC
>CAYRJT010000313.1:0-2792 GCA_964424675.1 uncultured Lachnospiraceae bacterium | reverse complement strand
GGATCTGCAGTTGCCGTCCCGACTGTAGCGGTTCTTGGTGTCATTGTATACGTACTTTTATTCATACGGGTTCTTTCTGTCTCAACACCATCTACCTTAACCACCTTCCAAAGCTCTCCTACATATCCTGTATGAGCTGACTGAACGTCAATCACACCGACCGGCTGAGCTCCATCAGCGATAATCTTCTCGCCCTCTGGCTCTGTCTTGCTGATCTCCACACTTTCAAAGGTTACTTCTCTGTTGGATGGTCTGGTTTCAACACCATATACATTAAATGTAATTTTTTTATCGTCACTGGTCAATCCTTCGATATAGACAGGATAATCCAAATTGTTAACAAACCTAAAATTTTTGGACGTTCCTGAAATTGCTGCATCAGAGGATAAATTCACATATGTAACAATCATAGAATGATTGGATCTTTCTGTAACCTCCAGCTCAGCACGAAGAATCGCATTATATAGTGTAGATGTTACCTGGCAGATACCGCCGCCCAGGCTCTCCACTACCATACCGTTCAAATAGGAGCCTGCCATATAATATCCGTTTTCTTCTGTAAATGGATTGACTGCATCATATGCAGAAAATTCATCTCCCGGATATAAGACCGTTCCGTTGATCAGGCGTGTACCATTTCTGACATTACCGCTCCTAGCAACTCCGGATGTCTTAAAGCTGGTCGTATAGGTGCCTAACAAATCCTTGACCAGTTTCAGATCCTCTGTCTTGCCCTTCGGCTCATCTACATCTACAGCCAGTTCTATTGTAACAGGTTCCTTGTTCCAATTGCCCTCCAGCTGGTTCATGATCGTAATCGTAGAAGACGAAACATTGACCGCATATCCTGTCTGACCCGGCACAATATCAAAATTGTCACCATTCTTGGCTATCGTCGCATCGACCGGTTTGATATTATCACTCTCTCCCTGTGCCTCTACAACTGCCTTGATGGTCTCGCTGTCAAATCCGACTTCCAGATCATATACCTTGTTGCTGTACTCGAGATCCTTCAGCTCTTTATATCTCGCTACGATATTTCCTGCTTTGCCGAGACATACAGCTTCTGATATGATTTCCGGATTGGTCCATTTTAATCCCAGCTCTCCAGCTGTCACAACCTTTGTCTTCTGATCGATTGATACAAGAGTAATCTCTTTTGTCTTGAGAGACTCAACATACTGATTGACTGCTGCCATGGCTTCATCATAATCCATATCAGCAAGACTGACCGTATCTACATACACTCCGGAGCTGATCGTTCCCTCCGGGATATCCTTTGGTACAGTAATATTTACCTGATTCTCTGAATCAGTATCTTCTGTTTCTGTCTGCGGTGCAGGATTCGTAACAGCAGCAGCACCGCCGTTTACATTGATCGTAATTCCTGCAATCGTCTTATCTGAAAGCACAATACAACAAACCAGTGTCGTCAGTGCCAGTATGATTGTCCTTAAGAAACTTCCCCTTTTCATTGTCTACTCCTTTTGAGCCCACCTATTAATACTTATCGGTACAATCATAACATTTTCTTTCACTTTCTTTCAAGATAAATAACCACCAATATGTTTGACAGAATTGTTTTATTTATGATACAAAATAAATAAGCGTAGGAACGATCATTGCCAGTACTAAAATGATAATGATAATACTGGAAATAATTTTTTTCGATTTCTTATCGTAGAAATTCATTTTGTTTCACCTCTTTTCGGAAAGGATCATATATGAGATTAGTACAAAGTATCATTCTTTGTTTTGCTGTATTTGGATTTGTTGTCTATCTGAAAGGAAAGAAAAAAACACCTTCCCTGCAGGAAACGTATCTGGAAAGAGAGACGAAAGCAAACAACGTTCGTAAACAACCGCTGACGGATCTGGAATACATCTCCATTCCCTCATCATTTCTTCCTCTCCAGAAGAATACCACAGATCCGCAATTATTGGAATACCAAGAAACGATAACCATCCTCTCAGAACAGAAAATCGTCAATCTGACAGGCATCTCAAACACTGACCTGAAGCTGCAATATGGTGCCGCCAATCTCACAGCTCTGACCGAATACGATCAGAACTTTATCGTATTGGCACGAACACTCAATGACTGGGCTCACAGGCTCTATGAACTCGGTATGACAGACGATGCCAAAAGAGTTCTTGAATTTGGTATCTCATGCCGGACAGATATCAAAGCTCATTATCTCCTGCTTGCGTCCATTTATAAGGAACAGTTTCATCCTGAACGTATTACTTCCTTGATTGATGCCGCTGGCTCCATCCGTTCACTGATGAAGAATCCAATCATTACAATGCTGACTGAACTGCAGGAATTACCTTGATCAATTGAATCCTTTCTTTTCCTTTGGCATTCTTCCGTACTGCAAAATCAGACGATCCATATTACGCGAAGCCTCATTTCTCGTCAGTGTCTCAATGTCATAATCCACCTTGATTCCTCTGTTCTTGATAAATTGATACAGATTTTCTTTTTGCTGTCTTGTCGCAGGATTTTCTTTTTTGATCTGATAGATCTGCTGCTGTGGGATAAAAACTTCTGTATCATCATAGTATTCCTCACACAGTTTTCCATATAATTCCACCGTAGCCAGTACATCCTCAAGTGCACGATGGGAGCGTCTCTTAATTGCATAATGTTCACATAAATACGGCAGGCTGCGGCTTGGTAAATCCGGCAGGTATTTCCGTGCAATCTTTAACGTGTCGATTGCCAATGCCTCATACGCAAATCCGTGATTAACGGCACACCGTTTGATAAATGAATAATCAAATAAAAT
>CAYRJT010000312.1:0-2846 GCA_964424675.1 uncultured Lachnospiraceae bacterium | reverse complement strand
CCATCGGGAAGCATTTGCTTCTGCTCCGGATCAGCATATGACAAGGTTCCATAAAGCGGATCTCCCAACAGCGGATGCCCGATTGATGCCATGTGAACCCGGATCTGATGTGTCCGTCCGGTACTGATTTTCACTGAAAGTAAAGAATAATCTGAGAATTCCTGCATCACCTCGTAGATTGTATGAGCCGGAAGTCCATGTTCACTGACTCTCTGCAGCATAAGATCATCCGGTACCCGTTCCAGTGATGCATGAATCTCACTCTTTTTCGAGGGCATATGTCCCTGCACCAGTGCATAATATGTCCTGGAACTCTTGCCATTCTGCTTTTGAGCTGTCATTCTTGCCGCCGCTGCCTGATTCTTGGCGAAAAGAAGCACGCCTGAGGTATCCTTATCCAGGCGGCCAATCACACGGCAGATTACATCCATGCCCTGCTGCTCATAATAGTAAGCCAGATAGTTGCCGACGGAATCATAAAAATGTCCATGTGATGGATGTACGACAACTCCTGCAGGCTTATCCACGAACACAATGTCCTCATCCTCATACAGAATCGTAAGTGCTCCTTCTCTTGCTGCAACACGGCTCTCCATACCATCCGTGTCCTCAAGACAGACGGTCAGAATCTGCCCTGCCCGCAGACGCTGCTTCACAGTGACCTGCACCCCGTCTGCCATGATACCATCCGGCAGGAACTTTGCGCGGCTCACTTCCCTTCCGGTCAGATGCAGACAGTCCTTCAGCAGAAAATTCACGAGCCCTCCAACGGTATGTGCTACGTCTTCCTCTTTTACTTGATAAGATAGTGTTCTTCTCATACAGAGCTTTCCATCCGTTTCATCTTTCTTTGAAAAATTCTATTTCTTCCCCTAACGGTCCGACACAGAAAGCAATTCTCGCCTGAAATACCGGCTTGCTTGCCATCTCAATGTCTCTTGGCTCGATAAATACCTGATAGCCTGCTTCCTTAACCGCTTTCGCACAAGCATCTACATCCGTAACTGCAAATGCAAAATGACGAATCACGCCCTTGGCAAGCCTCTCCTCGCCATCGGTAAAGATTTCAATCAGCCCGTTCCCACTATCCAGCATGATTCCGGTATCCCAGCTGCGTATCTCAGTCAGTCCCAACACATTCCTGTAAAAATGCAAAACCTTTTCATACTCGTCTTTACCGCAGCATTTCATTGACACATGATGAATTCCCTTGATGAATCCCATTCCCAGACTTCCTTTCTATGAAACTATTTATTTTCCCAAAGAACAGTCTCTGAACCATCCTTCTCCTGATAGATTATCTGATCTAACGTCCCGAAGTCAATAGAGGTTGTGTAACTGCCGCTGTTAACCTCCTGATTATTGAACAGAGTGGTTCTATAATGCTCAATGTACATGATGCGCTTACCATCCACCTCTTTGATATCCCACAGGATTGACCGCAGAAAATAAGGAGACTTCCATTTAATCAGCGTCATCGTATCATAGGTGTCCATGAGATCCTTCGTGACTGTAATTTCACTATTCGGATAATCCGGAATTGTGAGCGTCAGGCATTGTTCGTCATCACCCGGTGTCTCATCTCCTGTTTTAATCACAACCATCTGATCTTCATCAAAGCTGACTCCGTAAGCGGCTGCATCCGTCTCATCCAGTGTAGCGATATCCTTCATCGGATAGACAGTTGCCGTCACCTCAACGTCCTGTCTCGGCACTTCCTTAATCACAACATTAAAGGATAGTTCAAATACTAAAACTGCCAGAAGAAGGGCTGCTGCTCCTGCAATCACTGCAATCTTGACCTTACGGTTCACTTTTTTCTTAATTTTATGAAATAATACTTTATCGTCAGAGACATCCGTCTGTGTTTTGGAAGGTGTTCTGTCCTGATCATCATTTTTCATGGATTCGCAGATTTCACTGCAGGCAGTACATTCGCTCAGATGCTCCTCGACTGCTTCCTTTGTAACATCACTTTCCAGTCCATCAATGTAGCTTGGTAGTAGATCCCTTATCATATCACATGGTAGCTTCATGCTCATTTTCCATCCATCCTTTCAGTTTGTTCTTGCTTCTGTAAAATATCACTCTCGCCCAGTTCTCACTTTTTCCCAGTATGTCGCCAATCTCCCGGAAGGATAAGTCTGCAAATATCCTCAGATACACGACATCCCGTTCTTCAGAAGACAGCTTCTGCAGCATCCGGTATAGCTGCGTCCTGTCTTCCTTTTGAAGCATAGCCTGTTCCGGCTGCAGCTGCTCATCCGGAATCTGCTCTGTCAGCTCGCCCGTCAGCGCCAGATTGGAATATTCCTTCTTCTTCACATAATCAAAATAGGTATGCTTCGCAATCGTGCAGAGCCAGGTCAGTACTTTGCCGCCTTGAAAACTGTCAATATTCTTGATTGCCTTATAAAAAGTATCAGCAACAACATCCTCTGCTATGGTCTCATTTCTGCATAGTGACAGAACGTATTTCTTCACAGGCAATGCATATTCCTGATACAGCTCTTTCAATTCAACGGCATCTTTCAAGTTCCGGTCACCTCCTCTGCTTATGAAACGCACCATGAGTCGTTATGTTACAAAATAAATATTTTTTATCATAAAATACAATGATCATATTTGCAAGTTGACCCAATCATTTCATCTATGATATGATAATTTGCGAGAGATGTAAATTTATCACTAATGAGAGTCATCTGACGATTCTCACTCTCATTCATTGGCAATTTCGCCGGTTATCCAACATATTCAACATAAGAAACACAAAAGTGATTGCACAGATCTATCAAAATACACTATAATAGAAAGGAAGACAAATGAGAGAAACTTATTTGGCAAAA
>CAYRJT010000311.1:0-2847 GCA_964424675.1 uncultured Lachnospiraceae bacterium | reverse complement strand
TACTTGTTTTCTTTATTGTTTTCAAATTATTTACAGTGATTTTGATTTCCCGTCATTGGCTCCCGCCATTCTCATACGAAACAGACGTTTGCACAGTGCACGCGGACGAAAAGGGATTAATGGATAAATGTAGGATTTATTTGATACTGTCTTATTGGAAATGACAGCAATGATGCAGAATATAACCCCTGCTGCATATCCATATATTCCGAACACAGCTGTTGTGATCAAGGTCAGCATTCTCATGAATTTCAAAGCATACCCAAGCTCATAATTGGACTGCGTATAGTTTGCCACGGCTACAAATGCCATATACAGCATCACTTCTGCATTGAACCATCCTGATTTTACAGAAAACTCACCTAATACAAGAGCGGCCATAATGCTCAGCGGAGTGCTCAGCATATTCGGCGTATTGACTGCCGCCAGACGCAGCCCGTCAATTGCCAGCTCCAGCATCAGGAACTGATAAACAACCGGTACGTTCACAGTCTCCTTGACACGTATAAATGCCAGACCCTCGGGGATCCACTCCGGGTACATCGTGAGCAGCAGGAACGTAGGTGTCACAAAATATGTCATCAGTGCAATCAGCAGTCTGGATAGTCTCAAATAGGTACCTGTAATCGGTGGAAAATAGTAATCATCCGCCTCCTCAACAATATCAAATATCGAAGTCGGTATGATCATAGCCTGTGGAGAATTGTCCACTAAAACAACGATATCTCCCTCCAGCACCTGTGCAGAAGCTGTATCAGGCCGCTCCGTATACTTGAATTTTGGAAAAGGGTTATACCACTTTCGCTCATACAGACACTCTGCAAGGCTCTCCTGACTCATTGTCAGTGCATCTACATGGATACTCTCAATTCTCCGAACGATCTTTTCCAAAAACTGCGGATCCACTCTGCCATCCATGTAACAGACTACAATATCTGTTTTAGATGCAGTGCCTGCATTCATCATCTTCATGCAAAGATTTGTATCACGGATCCGTCTTCTGATCAGGGCTGTATTGAACACCAGTGTCTCTACAAACCCATCCTTCGAGCCCCGCATGGTCTTATCCTTTTCTGGTTCCGTTACATTGCGTGCCGGATAGGTACGGCTGTCAATCAGCAGGCACCTGTCATAACCATCTATAAACAGTGCAAGCACACCTGATAGTATGAACTGCAGGATCTGTTGTTTATCATCCTGCATATCCACCTCTACATATGGCATATACTGTTTGCACATCTCATATGCGCTTTCCGGCATATCCTCAGGTGTAACAGAATAGAAATACTGTAGCAGCTTCTGCATCAGCTCATCCTTGCAGAAACCATCTATAAAATAAAAGCATGCCTGTCTGCCGCCGATCGTAATCACCCGGTAGACAACATCAAAGTTTTCCTCCACATGCAGATTCTCATGAAACCAGCGGATGTTATTTTGGATATCACTGCTGATTACATCCTGACTTCCTGCTGATCTGACTGTCTCCTGAATGGTAATGTTCATAAAAATCCCTCCGGCTTCTGTTCACTATTGATATAGTCTGTCGAAAACCGAAGGGAATTATTCATATGAATTATGCTCTTGAGGTACTTCCAAAGCCGCCGTTTCTGATATCCGTCACATCGTCATCCACTGTAATGCCATACTCCACAAAGATTCCCTGCATAAAGCCGCTTCCTGCCTCTATCTCAACATTACGGCCTTCATTTGAATCATTCGTAATCTTTGAAAAAATATGTCCTTCATTGTCTGAATAAAAATAATCACTGTCAATAATGCCGACGGTATTATTCAGCTGCAGTCTGAACTTGAATCCGAGACCACTTCTGGGATAGCACTTCAACACCCAGTCCGCCTCCATCTCTACACGGATTCCTGTCGGTATCTTAATGGTCTCCCCGGGCAAAAGCGAAAAGCCTACCGGACTAAAAAAATCGTATCCTGCTGAACCTGCAGTCGCACGTCTCGGCAGCATGATATTGTCATAGATCATGCTCATTTCTTCTTCTGATGTCGTTCCAAAGCTGTCTTCCCAGTCCTTGGAAAACTGCTCATAGCTTACTTTATAAAATCTGGCCACTCTTCTCATGTTGTTTTATTTCTCCTCACAGAAAATCACAGGCTCACCCAGACATGCATTTTCCGTTAATGATTTTTGTACATCAATCACACGCTGGTTGCTGCTTCCTTTCCATCTTAGCTTCGCATCTCGCTTCGCAATTTCAAATTCTCCATCCACAAGTACATCTACATACTTCATGACAGGATAATGCTTAATATTTTCCCACACATCGCCTGTATACATCCATACTGTTTTGTCCGGATAGTTCTCCTTGATCTCTGTCACCAGATTTCTGATATCCATTCTGTTTGCAGAGTGCAGCGGATCACCGCCGCTGAGCGTGATTCCTGATATATAGTCCTTGTCCAGCTCTGCAAAGATCTCAGCCTTTGCCTTGTCATCAAACAGCAATCCTCCGTCTGGATCCCATGTCATCGGATTATGGCACTCTTTACAGCAGTGAGAACATCCTGCAACCCATAATACAACTCTCAGGCCATCACCATTGAGCATGTCATCCTTCGTAATATTATGATAACGCAAAATATACTGCCTCCCCTACATTGATTTCCGTTCTGCTATCTCTGCCATCTTAGCATCATTCAGCCGGGTATCTCCATGTACCCGTGAATAGGATAGATAGCCGTTCATACGATCGATCTTCGTCAGGTTCTTGCTGCCGCATTTTGGACATACATCCATTTCCAGTTCCTGATGTCCACAGTCATCGCAATATGCCAGTGACATGTTCACGCCTTCATAGAAGCCCATATCCATCGCACGAT
>CAYRJT010000310.1:1823-2850 GCA_964424675.1 uncultured Lachnospiraceae bacterium | reverse complement strand
TACATTTGCTCAGGCAATATTTCAGTGCTCCGTAGACCATCATGCCAAAGTCCTGCGCCTCATCAATTACCACATGACTGGCCTCCTGGATCACTTCTGTTTCCTTAATCCTTTTATACAGATAGGCCAGTGCCGCAAGGTCGTAGAGATCCAGTTCGTCTGTCGGAAGCGGAACATGGTATCCCTTTTCTTGCTGTTTTGTCAGAAAGTCGTCATATAGTTCGAATATAGAGCCATTCCATTCACGTCTTCCGAAATAAGTTTCATATTGCCTGATCAGTGATTTCTGCAAATCTGGCGGATAAGAATAATACTTGCCGTAAACTTCGTTCTCCAGTCGTGACATCAGATGCTCGGTCAGTTTATCCAGCTTATCCGGCCGGGATAAATAATGAAACTTCTTCAGCAGGCGCTCTATGGCTGACTGACTCATCAGAAGATGGTGTGTCTTCTCAATGATGACATCATTTCGTGGAATCGTCTTCCACTCATATCGCTCACAAAAGTCCTCCAGGTCATGAAACCAGGTAAAGCTGCCCTTAACTGCAGTCTTCGGGTCATATCTGTTCAGGCTTTTTATCGTATATTTCTTATCATCCCAGTCCTCATACAACAGTCTGATGAACAGCTGCTCCATCGTCATCTGCGAGATGCCGTAAACATCCAGATCCGGCAAAATTCCTGTAATATAATTCAACAGGATACGGTTACTGCCTATAATATAGAAGTCCTTCGGCTGAAACTCCAGTTCATAATTATACAGAATGTAGGAGATACGATGCATTGCAACCGTTGTCTTGCCTGAACCTGCACCGCCTTGTACGATTACGTTGTGCTGCGGTTTCTTGCGGATAATTTCATTCTGTTCCTGCTGGATCGTAGCTATGATTTCACCAAGAACCGCTCTTTTATTCCTCGCCAGATACTTCGTCAGCAGGTCATCATTTGCTACGACATCCGTGTCATAAAAGTCCTTTAGTTCATCATTTTGAATGTGCTGTTTTTATGTATAATACAAAATCTATTA
>CAYRJT010000310.1:0-1813 GCA_964424675.1 uncultured Lachnospiraceae bacterium | reverse complement strand
GTTTTCTGGAAAGGTCAATCTCGTAGGCACCTTCACCCTTCACGGAATATGTACATGTTCCAAGAGACTTCTCATAATAAACAGATGCAATCGGTGCCCGCCAGTCAATAACCCTCGGTTCAGCGGCATCCTCCGCAATGACTGACTTACCGATATAGTAGCACTCATTCTTTTTCATTGCCGTATCCATGAAATCAATACGGCCGAAATAAGGCTTCTTTCTGCAGCGTTCAGAGCGCAGAAGTTCCCCTCTTACCTGCTTAAATCGGGCATCCGTATTAAACCACTGCGCGCGGCCTTCTTTATCACTGACATCATACACTTCTCTCAGTTCATTTAATTCATTTGCAAGATTCTGAATATTTTCTTTTGTCCTGTTCAGATTATGTTCCGCAATCTCCAATATTTCATGCAGTGTCTGCTCCTCATCCTCGCGTGACACTCCCAGTATTTTCTTCTGGTCCGTCTGGCTCATGCCTGTCCTCCGATATCTGTCTTCTTCACTTTCTTGTTCGCTGTCTTATTGACCTGAGCAAACGGAATACTCTTCTTTTGCTTCAAAGTCTGGTCAAATACGATGTGTTCTCTTTTCTTCTTTCCCAAGCTCTATACCCCTTCATTGAATGCTGACATCTGCGTCATGATATAAATCTGCGATGTCCTGAATCCTACGCTTTATTTCCTCGCGGATGTACAGCGGTTCCAGACACTCACATTTGCTTCCGAATCCAAGCAGTACATCATAGCAATAATCATTTTCTATAAAAGGAAAATTAACAATGTAATAATCTTCTCCATCCGGCATAAAATGCTCATAGGAGCAAAAATCAAGTACTCTGTCCATAACCGATTTATGAATGCGCAGTTTGATAGTTGTCTGTATACTATCCAGAACTTCATCAAATTCCAACTGCGGCTTCTGATATTCTCTTGGCGTAAAGATCTCCTCCGATAGTTTCAGATCAGACATACGGGTTAATTTGAACAGACGAAAATCATTTCGTTCAAGGCAGTATCCCTGTAAATACCAATGACTGTTCTTCAGCACCAGCTGATAAGGCTCCACCCTCCGTGTCGTTTCATTTCCATAGCGGTTCGCATAATCAAATATGAGTAATCTGCTTTCCTGCAAGGCTGTTTTGATGATCTCCAGATACGGCTGGATGCTTCGGTTACCAATCCACGGACTTAGGTCTATGTAAATCTGACTTGCCTTGACTTCAATATCCTTCGCCCGCTCCGCCGGAATAAAGCTCTTTACCTTCGCAAGAGCGTTGACCAGTTCATCACCGCGCACCATCGTTGAGAGATTGGATAAACCCATCAGGATTGCTGAAAGATCTGTCGTTGAGAAAATCTTCTTATCTAATTTATAGTTTTTCATGATTTCAAAACCGCCGCCGACTCCAGGTATCGAGCAAATCGGAATCCCTGACATATTGATGGTATCAATGTCACGGTAAATCGTGCGGGGCGAAACCTCAAACATATCCGCCAACTCCTGTGCGCCCATGCGCTCCTTCTCCAGAAGTATCATAATAATACTAATCAGTCTGTCAACCTTCATCTGGTGACCATCCTCTAAAAATACTTTTTATTATTATAAATTGTTGCCATACAGGTGTCAACAATCGTGTGCTATAGTGTAGTAGAAATCAAGTCAATGCTTAGCAGCATGACTGCCACAAATTTTGTCACGGTTTAATTGATAGTAATAAATAGCTTGCAGCTAAGCCACAGATAAGACGGAGGAAAAAGGATGTTGAAAATTTATGTTTATGTACTGGATACCATGGCAGACTGGGAGTTGGGA
>CAYRJT010000309.1:0-2851 GCA_964424675.1 uncultured Lachnospiraceae bacterium | reverse complement strand
CAGATATGAGAATGCAGCCAGTTCACATTATTAGATTTTTCCTGCCAGATCCACAGCATTTCCTCTGTAGCGCTCTTAAGTGCTGTCTTACGCAGCGTTAAGATCGGAAACTCTTTTCTCAGATCATAACGATTCACGACACCAAATTTCTTGATTGTATAGGCCGATGATCCATCCTCCCACTTTGGACGTACCTTTTCACCCTCTGTGCTGCATCCGTTCCCTATGATGTCAGTACACATATCTATAAAAATTCTGTCTGCACAGCTCATCTTCGTTAAATCCTTTCTGTTTTCTGTTCTCTGCATGCCGGCTTAGGACATTTACCTGACTGTCATTTTCGCACCCACCTGCCTTCATGCTGTCATTCATATCTTACCGATCCCACTTATCGCTGAGTGAATTGACCTGATCTGCAAACTTAGCCAGATCTTTATTCGCCAGCCCATCGTTCTTCTGAATGACGGAAAGCAAACGCTGTCCTGCAGCAAGCAGTCTTGCAAATACCGCTGTTGCTGCCTTGGGCTTCTTCGCTGCCACGCGGATACCCTCTGCCTCATATTCACACTCATCTCTCATCAGATCATAACGTGTTCCGCTGTAAGGTGCAACTGCGTCATATCCAAAATTTTCATGCAGATAATCCGCATACTGATCACATACAGTATCATCACCATGAACAACAAATACACGCTCAGGCTGCGGATCAAATCCATTGATCCAGTTTGTCAGCCCCACCTTATCAGCATGACCACTGAGGCCCTTGATGGCTGTGATTCTTGCTCTGACCTCGACCGGCTCTCCGAACAGCTTTACCTCTGTCGCGCCCTCCACAAGTGCACGTCCCAGCGTGCCAAGTGCCTGATATCCTACAAAAAGAATCGTACATTCCGGTCTCCAGAGATTGTGCTTCAAATGGTGTCTGATACGTCCGGCTTCACACATACCGGATGCTGACAGGATGACCTTCGGCTCATCATTAAAGTTGATGGCCTTGGATTCGTCACTTGTTATAGACAGATTCAGCCCAGGGAACGTAATCGGATTGATTCCATGATTGACCAGCTCCATCGCTTCATCATCAAAACATTCATATATATTTCTGTTAAAGACATTGGTGGCTTCCACAGCCAGTGGACTGTCCACGTAGACTTCAAAGTTATCATGTCCGGGAACAAGCTTATCTGCTTTGATCTTGCGCAGGAAATACAGCATTTCCTGTGTACGGCCTACCGCAAAGGATGGAACCACTACATTTCCACCTTTATCAAATGTTTCCTTCAATATCTGTGACAGCTCTGTCACATAATCTGCTCTGTCCTTTTCATGCAGTCTGTCACCGTATGTCGACTCAATGACTACATAATCTGCCTCTTTGATTGGTGTAGGATCCTTGATCAGCGGCTGATCTGTATTACCGACATCGCCTGAAAAAACAATCTTCTTTGTTCCCTCCGGTTCCGTTACCCATATCTCAATGGCCGCAGAGCCCAGCAGATGACCCATATCCGTGAACCGGATCCGGATACCTTCACATACATTGATTTCCTTATTATAATGACAGGGCACCAGACATTTAATCGCTCCGTCAGCATCCTGCATATTGTAGAGTGGTTCGTATTCTTGTACATTTGGTGAACGTTTTGCCTTACGGTTGCGCCACTCTGCCTCAAACATCTGGATATGCGCACTGTCTCGAAGCATGATGCTGCACAGATCAGTCGTTGCATCTGTTGCAAATACCTGTCCTCTGAACCCTCTTGCGTACAGCCATGGTATCATACCCGAGTGGTCGATATGGGCATGCGTCAGAAATACATAATCAATCATTGCCTCATCTACAGGAATATCTACATTTTCATAGGTATCCTGCCCCTGTTCCATACCGCAGTCAATCAAAATATGCTTCTTACAGGCATATAGATAATGACAGCTGCCGGTTACTTCATGTGCTGCTCCTACAAATGTCAGTTTCATTCACAAACCCCCGTTCTTTATTTTAATCTGTCTTTCCTGATCGTTCATGATGACTGGAATGACAGTTCCTTAACCTTGATACTATACATTATGTCAACCAGATCGTTTGGTGAATGTATTACGTAATCAGGTTCCTCCACAGTCCCGAACCCATATGCTGCAAATACAATCGGTACTCCCGCTTTTTTACATGCATCGGCATCCATCTGCGTATCGCCTACATATACCGTCTTTTCAAGACCATTTCGCTTCATAATCAGTCTGATGTTGTCCGCCTTCAGCAATCCCGTATCTCCCGGGCATGTATAGTCTGTAAAATACCTGCCAAAACCGGTTGCTTCAAAGACGGTCTCTATATATCCCTTCTGGCAGTTACTTACAATAAAAAGCTTATATTCCTTTGAAAGTTCTTCAAGCATCTCCTGAAAGCCCTCATAGACTGCTCCGGACTCCCTCTTCAAATAGGCTTCTTCATTTTCAAAACAAAACGGCGCAAACTCTGCTCTCTTTTCAGCTGATACATCAGGAAACAACGCCTCAATGATCTCGTCCATCGGCTTTCCGAAAAGGGATTTCAGTTCATCCGCCGTAATATTTCTGTCCGGCATCCCTGCCTTTCTTACCGCGTCATTCCAGGCCTTCTCCACTACTCCGGTAGAGTCCCATATCGTTCCGTCTACGTCAAAAATAATGCTGTCTGTCATAATTCCTTTATTCTCCAAATCTTGATTCTTCCCTGCTGAATGATTGCAGGCATGCTTTTTCTGCATGTAAGAATTATATCATGTTTTGACCCCCCTTGCCACCTCTTTGTTTCCTGTCGTTTGTGTCAAGTAAACGTTGGCAACTTCCTCATTGTTTTTCATAAATGATA
>CAYRJT010000308.1:0-2852 GCA_964424675.1 uncultured Lachnospiraceae bacterium | reverse complement strand
CACGAATCAGTTTATTAATCGTCTCTACCATATGTACAGGGATACGGATGGTTCTTGCCTGATCCGCAATCGCACGTGTAATCGCCTGACGGATCCACCATGTTGCATAGGTACTGAACTTATATCCCTTTCTGTAATCAAACTTTTCAACAGCCTTGATCAGGCCCAGATTTCCTTCCTGAATCAGATCTAAAAACAGCATTCCTCTGCCCACATATCTTTTGGCAATGCTGACAACCAGTCTGAGGTTTGCCTCTGCCAGACGTTTCTTTGCCTCGCTGTCACCCATTTCCATCTTCTTTGCCAGCTCGATTTCCTCGTCTGCAGACAGCAGCGGAACCTTTCCGATTTCCTTCAGATACATTCTGACAGGATCCTCTATACTGACACCATCCGGTACGGAAAGGTCGATGGTCTCTACATCTACCTCATCCTCCTCTGTCAGGATGATCTCCTCATCTTCGTCATCTTCCTCCACGATACGGAGTACATCGACACCACTCTGCTCCAATGTCTCCAGTATTTTGTCAAAATGCTCCTCCTGAAGTTCCATGTCATTAAAAAAGTCACTGACCTCCTGGTATTCCAGAACATTCTTTTTCTTTTTGGCAATCTCTAAG
The DNA here is from genome assembly GCA_964424675.1 of uncultured Lachnospiraceae bacterium. Taxonomy (GTDB): domain Bacteria; phylum Bacillota; class Clostridia; order Lachnospirales; family Lachnospiraceae; genus JAAYYM01. Next base: position 2,232 of record CAYRJT010000308.1, on the reverse strand, counting down.
AGTTCCTTTAATTTCTCATCAAATTTTGCCTGTGTAGCTTCATCCATGTTGTTTCCATCCTTCCATACTGTTTAGTAGTTTATCCTTAATCTAAAGAAATATGCAGATTCTCCAGTTCCTCAATGGCCTTCTTATCCGCTATGATACGTGCCAGAACATCCATATCCCCGGGCTGGCTGTCATCCCGTTTTTGCTCGATACTGTTCTTCTTGACCTTGATGATAATATCCTTCAGCGCTTTTTCCTGCTCTGCCTGAGATTCGAGTTCCTCCAGCTTTGTATGAAACAATGCTGCCACCTCCCGCTGTTCATCCTCGTTTGTAAAGCAGCTGATGATTTTGGCCGGATTGACTGCCCCCTCCTGCAGCTGTGCAAACAGCAGGTCTGTTACCTGTCTGTAGATTTCCTCTGTGAAATCCTTTGGTGTAATCAGATTCTTTATGATCTGGTATACCTTTGGTTCCTCAGTCAACCATGTGATAAGCAGCCGTTCAGCCTTGCGGATGCCCTCATTGGGATCCCTTTTCGACTGGATGCCGGACTTCGGCCTGGCAGTGATCGGGGTCAGCACATCCTTGGCTGCATATTTAACAACCAGCTTACGCATATTTTCAAATCCCAGATTATATTTATTGGCAATTGCTTCTATATAATTCTCTCTTTCCAGCTCATCCTCAAACCGCAGCAGCTTCTTTGCGATTTCTGCGCAAAACTTCGTCTTGCTCTCCGGATCCTTCAGATCATAATCATTTTCCAGTGTCCTGATTTCATAATAGAAGCTGTTCTCCGCATTTGCGATACGCTCTTCAAATGCTTCCGCACCCATGTTCTTAATAAATTCATCGGGATCCTTATATGGACGCATATTGATGACCTTGGCCGTCAGTCCTGCCTCCTTGAGGATTGGAATGGCTCTGAGTGCCGCCTTGACACCTGCACCGTCACTGTCATAGGTCAGCAGCACTTCCTCTGTATATCTCCTGAGCAGATTGGCCTGTCCCGATGTAAATGCTGTACCCAGTGAAGCCACTGCCTGCCCAAAGCCCGCCTGATGCAGGGCTATGACATCCATATATCCTTCACAGATGATCATGTTCTTTTTTCGTGAAGTACGTGCATGATTGAGTCCATACAGGTTTCGCCCTTTATCAAAAACCGGTGTCTCCGGAGAGTTCAGATACTTCGGTGTACCGTCTCCCATAACCCGTCCGCCAAATCCGATCACCCTGTGGTTCACATCCATGATTGGAAAGATGACTCGATTCCAGAACTTGTCCGTCATGCCATGTCTCTCATCAACGTTGAACAGTCCGCACTGTCTCAGCAGATCATCCGAGAACCCTTTTCCTTTCAGATACCGGTACATATGATCCCGTCCGGTCACAGCATAACCGAGCCCAAACTTCTTGATGGTCTCCTCTGACAGTCCACGGCCGGTCAGATACTGATGCCCTGCTGCCCCCTGATCACTTTTGAGTCCGTAATAATAGAACTTTGCTGCCTCTTTATTGACCTCCAGGATCCGTGCCTTCAGGTCATCCTGCTTGCGTGCCTCGGCTGAGTATTCAATCTCCGGCAAAGCTATCCCTGCACGGTCAGCCAGAAATTTCAGAGCCTTTTCATTGTGAAACGGACATAGCCCAAAGTAGTTGCTCCCCTTTTTCTGCAGCCGTACATACCCTGATATCACGTCGACGATATCATTTCTGGCGCGAATCTCTTCTACCAAATCATCCGGATAGTACATCTGTTACCCTCTTTTCCTATCTAAGCAATATGCTTAATCCTTCCATGAATCCGGCAGATAGATCTCGCCGAACTTAGCAATCGCAAACCGGTCGGACATCGCCGAGACGTAGTCACACACGATACGTTCTGCCGGTTCTCCACGTTCCACCATCAGCTTTTTCAGCTCCGGCGGCAGCAGCTCTGTATTCTTCAAATAATACTCATACAGATTCTCCACGAGGCGCTCTGCCTTGCCTTCTTCACCCTTTGCACGTGGATTCTGATAAACATTCTCAAACATGAACCTGCGCAGATCTGTGAGAGCCTGTCCGATCTCTGCAGACATACAGATATCATTCTTATCTGCACTGTTCGTGATGATATCATGTATAAACCGGTCCAGACGCTCTGTCGTCGTCTTTCCGAGTGTATTGCGCAGCTCCTTGGGGATATCCTCCTCTGCCAGTATCCTGCCTCTGATGGCATCATCCATATCATGATGGA
>CAYRJT010000307.1:0-2870 GCA_964424675.1 uncultured Lachnospiraceae bacterium | reverse complement strand
CAAATCAAATCCTTCAAAATACAATAGAAGGTTTGAAGACGATTACAAGAATAGAACTGAGTATTGTGGATACAGACGGTAAGGTTCTTGCAACGACCATTTCTGGAGCAGTCGATTTTGAGAATATGGCAGTTAATTTTGCACTGTCAGCAGCAGATAGTCAGGAGATACAGGGCTTTCAGTTTTTTAAGGTATACGATGAGCAGCAGCTGGAGTATATTCTGATTGCTCAGGGAGGCAGTGACGATTCTTATATGGTGGGCAAAATTGCCGCTTTTCAGATACAGAATCTTTTGGTAGCATATAAAGAGAGGTTTGATAAAGATAATTTTGTGAAAAATCTGCTGTTGGACAACCTGCTGCTGGTTGATATTTATAACCGCTCCAAAAAGCTGCACATTGAGACAGAGGTAAAGCGTGTGGTTATGATCGTGGAGACTCTGGGAGAAAAGGATACGAATTCGCTGGAGAGCGTTCGCAGTCTTTTCAGTACACGAACCAAAGACTTTATAACGGCAGTAGATGAAAAAAATATCATTGTTGTAAAAGAACTGACAGAACAGGAATCTTACGAAGAGATAGAGAAAACAGCCAGGCTGATCATGGGGTTGTTTGACGCATCTGCAAAAGAAGGCATTCATGTTGCTTATGGTACGATTGTAAATGAAATCCGGGAAGTCAGCCGTTCTTATAAGGAAGCAAAGATGGCGTTAGATGTAGGCAAGATTTTCTTCAATGAAAGAGATGTGATTGCATACAGTGAACTTGGAATCGGCCGATTGATTTATCAGCTGCCGATCCCTCTTTGCAAGATGTTTATCAAGGAGATTTTTGATGGCAGATCACCGGACGAATTTGATGAGGAAACACTGACAACAATTAACAAATTCTTTGAAAACAGTCTGAATGTTTCTGAGACAAGCCGTCAGTTGTATATACATAGAAATACCCTGGTATACCGCCTTGATAAATTACAGAAGAGTACAGGTCTGGATCTGAGAGTTTTTGAAGATGCAATTACCTTCAAGATTGCATTGATGGTAGTGAAGTATATGAAATACATGGAGAACTTTGAGTATTGATCCAATCAATGCACAAAGGGGAAAGTTCTCCGGGAGCTTTGTTACAAAAAGAGGAGAGATTATTATGATTAAGATGGAGGGCGTAAGCAAGTCTTATTCTACTGGTACACCAGCACTGAACAATGTCAGTCTGCACATTAAAAAAGGGGAATTTGTGTTTATCGTGGGTGATAGCGGTTCTGGCAAATCGACACTAATCAAACTGTTGTTGCGAGAATTACCCCCGACTGAGGGAAGTATCGTAGTCAATAAGTATGAACTGAATAAAATCAAGAGAAGAAAAATTCCCAGATTCCGAAGAAATATAGGGGTTGTATTTCAGGACTTCCGGTTGCTGAAAGATCGAAACGTTTATGAAAATGTGGCATTTGCGCAGAGGGTTGTTGAGACACCGACCCGACAGATTCGAAAAAACGTACCTGCCATGCTTTCACTTGTAGGTTTGGCAGAAAAGTATAAGGCAAAGCCGAAGCAGTTATCAGGAGGAGAACAACAGAGAGTTGCTCTGGCAAGAGCACTCGTCAACAATCCGCCTATTTTGCTTGCAGATGAGCCGACCGGAAATCTGGATCCCAGAAATTCGTGGGAGATTATGAAGCTTCTCGAAGAAATCAACAAACGCGGGACTACTGTACTGGTCGTTACACATAACAGGGAAATTGTAAATGCGATGCGCAAAAGAGTCATTACGGTAAAGAAAGGAATTATCGTAAGCGATGAAGAGAAGGGTGAGTATATAGATGAGGATTAGTACGCTGGCTTATACCTTTAAACAGGGCTTTAAGAATATATTTAGAAATAAGACATTTTCGCTTGCTTCCATAGCAACGATCGGCTCCTGCGTATTTCTATTCGGCCTGTTTTATTCTGTATTGCTGAATTTTCAGAACATTGTAAAGGAGGCACAGTCAGGAGTCGCTATCACAGTCTTTTTTGACGAGGGAACATCCGATGAGAGAATCCAGGAAATCGGAAATGAAATTGCAGCAAGAGATGAAGTGGCAAAGGTCAACTATATATCCGAGGATGCTGCATGGGAGTCTTTTAAGGTGGATTACCTTGGAGAGTATGCAGACGGATTTGAAAATGATAATCCTCTGGCAGGGTCATCAAATTATGAAATCTATATGAAAGATGTATCGAAACAGCCTGCTCTGGTCACATACCTGGAATCACTGGAAGGGGTCAGCAAGGTAAACAGATCTGACATCACGGCAGATACACTTTCTAATGTTAATGTACTGATCGGTTATGTATCTGCAGGTATTATTTTTATTCTACTTGCTGTTTCTATCTTCCTGATCAGCAATACGGTTACCATAGGTATATCTGTCAGAAAAGAGGAAATCTCCATCATGAAGCTGATTGGAGCGACCGATTTTGTTGTCCGGTCACCTTTTGTAATAGAGGGCATTATCATCGGCATTATCGGGTCAGCATTGCCGCTGGTTGCTGTTTATTATATTTATAATAATGTGATCGCTTATGCAGTTGAGAAATTTTCTTCATTATCAGATATTTTGAAATTTTTATCAGTTGATGAGGTGTTTTATACATTAATACCGATCTCTATTGCTATGGGGGTAGGAATAGGGTTCTTTGGAAGCTTTTCAACAGTCAGAAAGCACTTAAAGGTATAGCATTTTAAGCAACAGGGAGACGTAAGGGGTCTGAACAGAATGAAAAATCGGAATCGGTCTTATTTGATCGTTACTTTCATCATGACTTTTTGCATAGCGGCAGAGATGCCGCTAGTTGTGCGTGCATCCCTGACAAATGAAGTAATAG
>CAYRJT010000306.1:0-2901 GCA_964424675.1 uncultured Lachnospiraceae bacterium | reverse complement strand
TTCTGCCAGCCAATGCCATACCGACGCAAACCGGCAGTCCGTGTCCGAGTGAACCGGAATTCATCTCGATACCGGGCAGCTTATTGTTCGGATGTCCGATAAACTGTGATCCGAATTTTGAAAACTCACTGATTACCTGTTCAATCGGGAAAAATCCCTTCGCTGCAAGTACTGCATACAATGACTCTACCGAATGCCCCTTGCTCATAACAAACCGGTCTCTGTCAGGACTGTCCATATTCTCGGGCGATACATTCATCTGGCTGAAGTAGAGTGTGACCAGAATGTCCATAACACTCATATCACCACCAATATGTCCGCCCTTTCCCTCTACAATCATGTCAATTACATTCTTGCGTAATGCAAATGACTTTGCTTTTAAATTCTCCATCATTCTCCTCTTTTCTCACTCTCCGCGCAGATATGCTTTGACTTTCTCTTCGATCGGATCATACAGATCCGGCTTGATGCCTATGTATTTACATGCCTCATATAGTACAGGCACGACATCCTTATGAATTCCTACGCAGTGGTGGATGTAGGGTCCCTCGACCACCTTGGCTTCCAGTCTCTTGAGATTTTCCACCTCAACCCATACATAGGTACCCTTTGTATAAGGGCCGTCGATGCCCTTTGCATGACCCAGCAGCAGAGAATATTCTCCGTTGTCTCCATCAAATCTGCACAGTGTCATATCACCATGCTTTGCCTCTGCCTCAACTGCACCCGGGTGGTCAAATGCCAGCGGGTATCCGATGCTGGGCTTTTCCTTCGCAACAGAGATCGGCCACGGACCGCAGTGCTGCAGCAGTTCGCCATTTTCATTGTCAGGATGTCTGACTGTCCAGTCTGCGAAGAAGCCTCTTGCTTCATCCATGCCTGCTGCCTCTATCATGACGGCTGTGATCGCGCCGTGGATGTCTGTCTCACATACGACCGGGATTCCCTCTTCATTTAATAAGGAATTGGCTGCACATGGCATGATTCCGAGTTCTCCCTGCAGTGCATTCCAGCACTGGATTGCGATTGCATTGCATCCATACTGCTCTGCCAGCTGCTTCATTGCCACCTTCAGAGCTGCCACATTTTCCAGCTCCTCATCCTTGACCTTAATATTCATGGCTTCTCTGCAGTATGCAGCCACCTTCTGCACCTCTGCTCCTTCTGCCTTTGCTTTCTTGACTGCATCAGTCAACTCCGGCATCGGAATCGGTGACAGCTGAATATTGAATTTTTCAAGCAGTTCGCCCTCATTGCACATCGTCGTCCAGAAATCAAACGGCCTTGGTGCGATCTGCAGAATTCTCGTATTATGGAACACCTTTACGATATTGCAGACCGTCAGGAAATCTCTGATGCCTCTCTCAAACTCAGGATCTGATAATCTGCAGTTTGTCATGTATGTAAACGGTATCTGAAATCTTCTGAGTACCTTACCTGTTGCAAACAGGCCACACTGTGAATCTCTCAGACGGATACCGTTTTCATCCGGTCTCTCATCGCGCGGTCCCCACAGCAGTACCGGAACGCCCAGCTCCTTTGCCAGTCTTGCACACACATACTCTGTTCCGAAGTTACAGTGAGGAAGAAATAATCCATCCACACCCTCTTTTCTGAATTTATCTGCGATTTTCTTTACATCATTGTCATCATAGAGCAGTCCCTCCTCATTGATGTCACTGATGTCCACAAAATCGACATCCAGCTCCTTCAGCTTTTCCCTTGTCAGTCCTGCATATTTGACTGCATCCGGTGCACTGAAGATACTCCTTCTGGTTGGTGCAAATCCTAGCTTCATCTTCTTCATGACGTTCTCCTTTTACCTGTTGTTTCCATTTTTATTAAATTGTGCGAACACTGTCTCTTTCTATGAATTCTGTACAGACCTGTGTCTTCGCTCTGACATCATCACCATATTTGATCATTTCCAGCATCCGTCTGACTGCCATCCTTCCCATTTCCTGCTTTGGCACCCTGAGGCTGGTCAGTCTCGGACTCACGATCTCGCAGTAGGGCAGATCATCAAATCCTATAATGGAGACATCCTCCGGTATTTGATACCCTGACTCCTGCAGAGCCTTCATTGCCCCGAATGCAATCATGTCATTATCAGCAAAAAACGCTGTCGGCAGCTTCGGCTTCTTTTCAAGATAGGCCAGCATATCCTTGTAGGCTCCATCCATGGTTGTACTCAATGTCACTGTGTATTCCTTGTCAATCGGCAGGTTGTGTTTGTTCATGGAAATCCTGTAGCCGACCGCTCTCGACCGGAATGCCTTGATCCGGAAGCTTCCCTTCAGGTATCCGATGTCTTTATGTCCGTGTTCAATCAGATAATCCACTGCTTTTCTGGCTGAATCTTCATTATTGATCAAAACGCCGTTCCTGCTCATGTCATCACTCCAGTAGTCCAGTGTCATCAGCAGTCCCTTTGCATCTCTGAAATCGTCAAAATCGTTGCCCATCAGTTCTGATCCCAGCAATACGATCGCTGAGTCCGGATCATTGATAATCGATTTCAGCAGTGTCTCATAGTCATCCTTCCTCTTGTCCAGATAGCTGATGACCATATCGTAACCGGAATTCCTGCATTCATTTTGAAATCCGTCGATCATCAGTGAAAAAAATGGTGTGTCTTCAATAATTAAACCGGTGCTCTTGTACATGACAAATACAATTTTCTTGATATCATTCTCCTGTATGTACCCGATTTCCTTTGCGACTCTAAATACCTCCTGTGCCGTCTCACTGTTCACACCTTTTTTTCTGTTTAAAGCATTAGATATGGTTGCAGGTGAGTATCCGGTCATCTCGCTGATCTGTTTAATGCTTGCCTTCATCTCTTGTTCCGCCTCTCCAAATTATCTAAATGTTTTATAAATCACATTATAAATAATTTAT
>CAYRJT010000305.1:0-2933 GCA_964424675.1 uncultured Lachnospiraceae bacterium | reverse complement strand
CCTGATCTTCTCATCAAACAAAATATCCTTCATCGCCTTCGTAATATACGGATTTACACCAATTGCAAACTCACCCACATATCTTGCACCCTCATCTGTATCAAACACATGATTGATCTTTTCTGTGTCGTTTGCAGTTGCCTTCACGATCTTACCCTTCTCAAATGTCAAAGACACATTTTCATATGTGAATCCCTGATACAGTGATGGCGTATTATACGTAATGACTCCATTCACAGAACCTCTCACCGGTGCAGTATAAACCTCCCCATCCGGGATGTTCAGTTCACCGGCACAGGCAATCGCCGGAATATCCTTAATTGAAAATGAAAGATCTGTTCCCTTCGCTACCAGACGCACACGATCCGTACGGTTCATATAAGCAACCAGACTCTTCATTGCCTCATCCATCTTGGAATAATCCAGATTACATACTTTAAAATAGAAATCCTCAAACTCCTCTGTACTAGTGCCACACAGCTGTGCCATAGCTTCATTCGGATAACGTAGTACGACCCATCGTGTCTTTGGTACACGAATTTTATGGTGTACTGGTGTTGAATACAGTCTTTCATATAAAGACATCTTTTCTGGCGGAACATCAGACAACTCTGATACATTGTTCGTGCCTCTGACTCCGATGTAGCAGTCCATCTTTGACATCTCCAGTGCATCGACCTCAGCCATGATCTTCAGCTGCTCCTCGCTGCAGTTCATCAGCATCTCCCGCTGCACCTTCTGACTCGTATAATGCGGAAACGCCTGCCCTCCGGCATAATAGATTTCCTTGACTAACTGTCTTGCGAGATCCTCCGTTGCTTCTCCGATATAATGCACATAGACCTTATCCCCCTTCTTTACCTTACAGGAATAGTTTACCAGATTATGTGCCAGTGTTTTGATTCTCTCATCCATGCTCTTACTTCCTTTCCCAAAGTTCGAACGTCCAAACTTTTATTTGATAAATGTGATATATTTATTTCCATACTGGGTGAATAGATCATCGGAATCATTCATACCCATCTTTGCAACCGTTCCCTCTGTCGGGCGGAACAGGATCGTATTCTTCTCATCGTATCCGACAATCAATAAGCTCTCATCATTACCGATCGTTACCATGACCGGGAAGCCACGGTTAATATAGTATAATACAGAGTCCAGTGAACAGCCTGTCAGCTCCAGAATATGTGCATCTGTATTATCCTTCAGTATCTCCATGGCATTCTTTCCGGAGGATAATAACTCAGAAGTTTCCTTATACGCACCGGCGCTCTTAAGCATTGCATCCAGACAGACAGCCAATGAACTGCTGCCCTCCGCTTCTGCTGTCTGCTTTACCTCGATACCTTCTATTTCCTTTGTAGAAGCCCGGACACCATATGCCCATACATATGCACAGCTGTCATCTACGACTACACCAAATTGACGAACAGCTTCATTCACTGCCTCTGCCTCATCTGTATAAACACCTGCAATTCCACCATGTGCATATACATAGTATCTGTCTGCCATATCTTGATTTTTTTCCAGACCCACATTATGATTGCCTTCATATAATACCTGCTTGGGCGTCAGCAGCTTGGACATTTTGTAGGAAGACTCTCTGGTCAGGGTCACCTGTATCGTTGTCTCCCGTTCTGCAGTGACGACCTTTTTCAGTACATTCCTGCCGGTCGTTTCAATCAGGTTGTTCATAATCTGATCATTCGCAATGATTGTATAGTTTCCTGTCTCAGCATCTTTTTGCAGACGCTCCAGATTGATGACATTGTCCTTGATATTGATATTTGTCACATAGATATTATTGTGTTCATATTCCTTCAGGATATTCTGCTCTTTGTCTTCAATGCGGACTGTATACATCGGAAATACCGTTCTGCCCATGGAATCTCTTGCAATATCACTTTTCCGCGCAATTCCATATATAAAATCCTGATCCATAAATCCCAAAGGAACTACCGTATCTCCCGTATTCGCCTTTACTTCAACAGAGGTCATACCATTCAGGTTCATCAACATGATTGTATCTGAAGAATAGATACTGTCACCCGTCTGCCACGCCACAACACTGTTGTCGTCCGACACAACATACCTGTTCTCTATCAGTCCCGTGACCACCTCATTGTATGTGCCGGAAAGTAAATCTATCTCGTAGATTGTTCCATCCACCATCATATACAGCGTATTTCTCTTATTCACATAAGACAGACATTCAATATCCTGCTTCAGCAGCTCATATGATTTTGTAGAAGGGATATAGATTTCCTCTTCAATGGAATTCAATACCGTATCATAGTAGTAAATAGCTGCTCCAACTTCACCTTCATGCTGTCCGCGGTTCATGTATCCATACACCATAAATCTGACGTTACCTGCTTCATCAATTGATAAGACCTTGATGCCGTGTTCATTATAGCGTGTACGTGCATCGTCATTATCCTTATCCCAGAACGAAAACAATCGTGCCAGATACCCGGTAGAGTTATTATAGCTGTACAGAGAATGTCCTTTTACAAAACACAGAATACCACCTTCTGTACTTTCACTCAGTTGGGGTTCCTGATTTGAAATGCCAAGCAGCAGCTGATCCTTGACCAGAATCGTCTGATCAGGATCAAATATCTGATCCATCGTTCTTTCATATTCCATGAGATAGACTCTTTCCGAGCCTCGTCTGACACGATAAAATTCCTTCACATCAAACAGATCTTCTTTGACAGCCACACGATAACTCATTTCAATAGATGCATTTTCAGAATCCATTTCCTTGATTTTCAGATCTGGATCTGTCACAATACGAGGATTCAGGTCACCCCAGGTCAGCTGTTCAAAATTAGAATGAATATCTACATAACCAAAGCTGGAATTATCACCCTCTGCATTGGTTTCCATATTCTTGACCAGATCCTTAGCCTTTTCTTTATCAAATGTTT
>CAYRJT010000304.1:0-2946 GCA_964424675.1 uncultured Lachnospiraceae bacterium | reverse complement strand
ATCATACCATCATTTTGAGCTCTCATATATTATCAGAGGTCAGCGCCGTATGCGACCAGATTCTGATTATGAGTAAGGGACAGCTGGTTGCCAATGATACACCAGAAAATCTTGCTATGATGCTCAAGGGCAATCACTCTGTTTCACTGCTTGTAAACGGTGGAGAGTCCGATATAGATAATGTCCTGAAAAAGCTGGAACAGATACAGGATTTTACCGTATCAGCCAGGCCGGATTCCGTTTTGTGTCAGGTTACCATCAGTCTGTCAGAACAGTCTGAGGAAGAAATCGCAAGCATCGAGGAGGCTGTTTTCTATGCACTTGCAGCTGCCAGAATGCCGATTCACGAGATGAAGACGACTCACGCATCACTGGAGGATGTATTCCTGGAACTGACCTCCTCAGATTTTATTCCGGAGTCTGCGGATACAGAGGCTGCGGCGGACACCATTGAGACAGCAGAAGCTGCTGCTGATACTACAGATACTGCCAAAGCAGCAGAGACTGCCAAAACAGTTCAGACAGAGGAGGACGACAATCATGCTGGCGATTTATAAAAGAGAACTTCGTTCCATATTTCATTCTGTCATAGGATATGTATTCATGGCAGTCATTATGTTTTTCACAGGACTGTACTTTATGGCAGTTAACCTGGGCAGTGGTTATCCTTACTTTGCCTACACACTTTCCTCGATTGTATTTATTACGATGTTAGTCATCCCGATTCTGACCATGCGGATCATGACAGAAGACAAGAAACAGAATACGGATCAGCTGCTCTATACAGCTCCCGTTTCCATCGGCAGAATCATCATCGGAAAATACCTGTCACTGCTGACTACATTTTTAATTCCACTTGCTCTCATGTGTCTCTATCCGATGATTCTGATGACCTTTGGTTCCGTGCCAATGCTGGAAACCTACACTGCCATCATAGGATTTGCGCTCTTTGGCGCAGCATGTCTGGCAATCGGTATGTTTATGTCTTCTATGACTGATAATCAGATTGTAGCAGCCATCCTGACTCTGGTCATGCTCTTTATCGGCTATATGATGAAAGGAATCATCAGTCTGCTGTTTACTTCTGAAAATATCGTAACCAAAATACTGCATTGCTATGATATTTCATCACATATTACGAGCTATTTCAGCGGTTCCTTCAGTCTGAAGGATACTCTGTATTTTATCACTTTGGTTGTTCTGTTCCTGTTTTTCACAGATCAGGTCGTTCAGAAAAAACGCTGGAGCGTTGTCACGAAACGAATCAGGCGTGGTGCCTTCAGTACCGGATTGATTGTGGCTGTTACCGCTGCTGCCGTACTTGCAAATTATGGTGTCGGACTGATTCCGGATACTTATACAGTATTTGATGTTACAAAAGAGAAAATCTATAACATATCTGACCAGACAAAAGAGATTCTGACTGCGCTTAATGAAGACATCACGTTTTATGTGACAGCATCTGAATCCACTCAGGACGAGACCATAGCCAGAACACTGAGCCAGTATGCAGACGGTTCTTCTCATATCAAGATCGAATATAAGGATCCTTCCCTTTATCCGAATTTTACAAGTACGTATACTGATGGCGAATTAACAGGCAACAGTATTATCGTTGAAAGCGAAAAGCGCTATAAAACCATTGACTATAACAGCCTGTTTACGACAGAGATTGATTACACGACTTATCAGGAAAATGTGACCGGCTATGATGCAGAGGGTCAGCTGACCAGTGCCATTGATTATGTAACCAGTGATTCTCTTTCCAAGATGTACGTGATTGCCGGACATAATGAGCTGGATCTTCCAGCCGGTCTGACTGCCCAGATTGAAAAGGAAAATATTGAAACAGAAACCATTAATCTCTTTGATTATGATACATTACCTGCAGATGCCGCATGTGTCTTCGTGGCAGCACCCACTACAGATTATCCTGCTGACGACGCAGATAAACTATTGACCTATCTGGAAGCAGGCGGACATGCGATTGTAATCAACTCCTGGAATGAAACAGACATGCCGAACTTCGACTCGATCTGGGATGCTTACGGCATCCATCTGGCAGACGGCATTGTCGTGGAGGGTGACGCTGAGCATTATCACCAGAATCCGTACTACCTGCTGCCCGAGATATCAGGCAGTGCCATTACTTCATCATTATATGGTAATAACAGATATATATTTATGCCATATGCACAGGGCATCACAGTGGATGAAACCCCTCGTGATACTCTGACCATTGATCAGATTCTGACCACCTCAGACAAGGCATACCTAAAGACGGATCCGACCAATATGGCAACTTACGAAAAAGAAGACGGTGACATCGCCGGTCCGTTTGCACTGGGCGTCTATGCAACAGAACCGATTGCAGATCAGGAAACGAAAATACTGTACCTGACAACGGAAAATCTGCTGCAGGATGATATCAATGCAACTGTAGCAGGTGCTAACTATGAACTGCTGATGAATGCCGTCAGCAATATGGTAGAGCATGAAGTAACAGTATCCATCCCGGCAAAGTCTTATCAGATTGAGACTCTGACCGTTCCAAGATCAAGCTTCTATATCTGGGGACTGATCACACTGTTCCTGCTGCCTGCAGGCTTGCTGATATCCGGCATTGTCATCTGGGCAAAACGAAGAAAATATTAAGAGCAACAAAAGAGAGCTGTCTGTGTTTCCCCTACACAGACAGCTCTCTTTTGTTCCCTCTAATTGCATTTGTTAAATTCTATTTTCATCTCCCCAGATGATTAAAGCTGCTACAGATTGAATTCGTGTCCCGAAAATGATTCCAGGTTCTTTCTCTGCCATTCCCTGTAATCATGCATCTCCTGATGCTGTTCCAGCCTGATCAGGACTAACAGTACACAAAATACAACTGCAGCGATCCAGCACAAAATGTATGAAATGATATTTGCACTGATTAAATATAGTACCAAC
>CAYRJT010000303.1:0-2959 GCA_964424675.1 uncultured Lachnospiraceae bacterium | reverse complement strand
ATCAAGGAACTCCCGCCTGAAAAAACACTTGATATGATCGCAAAGGCGTGGGAACTGGCAGGACTTCTGGTCGACGAGAGAAGATAGGAGGAGTTCACTATGGCAGTCAGAATCTCAGGTATGAACTCAGGCCTCGATACAGATTCGATCGTGCAGGATCTGGTCAAGGCATACAGCACCAAGACAGATACATATAAAAAAGAACAGACGACACTGCAGTGGAAGCAGGACGCCTGGAAGGCATTGAATACTAAGATATACAGCTTTTATTCCAGTTCACTTTCCAATATGCGTTTTTCCAGCAATTACAATGCGAAGAAAACTACTGTGTCAGATGAGACAAAAGCATCGGTTATCGCAAGTGATGGTGCGGTAAGCGGTATTCAGACACTGAAGATCACAGATCTGGCAAAGGCCGGATATTTAACGGGTGATAAGCTGACGACAAATGATGGCTCCAAGCTGTCAAGCGCAACAAAGATGTCCCAGCTGGGCTATACCGGAAGCGGCTCCTTTACGATGACGAAGGGTGACGGAACCACAACCAGCTTTTCGATTAGTGAGAATACAACCATTGATCAGCTAACGACAGGTCTCACAAATGCGGGACTCAATGCAAATTTCGACAGCAGCAATGGCAGAATCTATGTCAGCGCAAAAACAACAGGTACAGCTGCAGACTTTTCTTTTTCCGGAGATACAGCTGCGCTGGATGCTCTGGGACTGAACAATGCCAGTAATAAGGTTGCAGGCTCTAATGCTAAGATTACGTTAAATGGTGTGGATTACGAATCAAATTCCAATGCATTTACGATCAATGGTATGACCATTACAGTAAAGGGTAAAACAGGCACTGACGAGGAGCTATCTCTCAGTACTGATACAGATTATGATAAGATTTACGATAATATCCGTAATTTCTTTAAGGAATACAATACGCTTGTAAACGAGATGGATTCCATGTACAATGCTGCATCTTCAAAAGGTTATGATCCATTGACGGATGATGAGAAATCGTCCATGACTGATTCTCAGATTGAAGCATGGGAGAAAAAGATCAAGGATGCGCTGCTTCGAAGAGATGATACGGTAGAGTCCGTGACGTCAGCGATGCGTATGTCGATGCTGCAGACCTACACTGTAGGTGGAAAATCCATGAGTTTGTCCAACTTTGGTATTAATACAATGAGTTACTTCAATGCAGCAGATAACGAAAAGAATGCATATCATATCGATGGTGATGCTAATGATTCCAATACATCCGGAAATGTAGATAAACTGAAGGCTGCTATTGCATCCAATCCGGCAGGTGTACAGGATTTCTTTACACAGCTGTCCAATAATCTATATGACACATTGTCTATGAAGATGAAGAGTACCACGCTCAGCAGTGCCTTTACAGTCTATGATGATAAGAAAATGAAAGAAGAATATGATGATTATTCGACAAAAATCTCTGATTGGGAAGATTATGTAGCTGATATTGAAGAAAAGTATTACAAACAGTTTACGGCAATGGAGAAAGCGATGGCAACATTGAACTCCAGCCAGTCAGCCCTTTCCGGTCTGCTTGGATCCAACTAGAACAGGTTTTGAATGATGTGTCTGATTAATCATCAAGGAGGATGTTAATATGCCAACCATGAACGGGGCTTATGCCCAGTACAATAACAGTAAGATTCTGACGGCATCACCGGCAGAACTGACACTGATGTTATATGAGGGAGCGATTAAATTCTGCAATATTGCAATTACTGCGATTGAACATAAAGACGTAGAAAAAGCACATAATAACATTATGAAGACACAGCGCATCATCGAGGAGTTTCAGATCACGCTCAATCATGATTATCCGGTTGCAAAGGACTTTGATGTCGTGTATACTTATTTATTAAAGAGACTGATGCAGGCGAATGTCAAGAAAGACAAGGATATTCTGGAGGAAGTATTAAAGCATCTTCGCACCATGCGCGACACATGGAAGGAAGTCATGAGACGCAGCCATACGTCGGCATAAACCAGTCAAGGAGTACATATGTCAGAACAGAATCACTATATAGAGATGATGTTAAAGAGCCTGCAGAAAAAGATAGAAGCATTACAGATTATTTTGGATGAGTGTAAAGAGCAGGCGAAGATCATAGAGCAACGTGAAATCAACTGGGAACAGTTTGACGCATGTGTAGATCATAAACAACAGCAAATTGATGGACTGGCGAAGCTGGATGAGGGCTTTTCTGATTTATATGAACGTGTCAAGTCTGAACTGCAGGATAATCGGGATCAATATCGTTTAGAGATTAAAAAAATGCAGACGATGATCAGGCAGATCACAGATATGAGTGTACACATTCAGGCAGAGGAAGAACGTAACCGCAAGGCTGTAGAGGGCGGTATGCTTCAGACGAAGCAGACAATCAAGGCATCCAAAGCCTGTATCAAAGCAGCATCGGACTACTATAAGGTTATGAGCAAGGTAAATTATGTAGATCCTCAATTTGTAGACAAAAAGAAATGATATAGAAATGAAATTTTTATCTTATTCATGGTAATATTCGGTCTAAAGTTTTTTCCTTTTATTCCGATATATTATATAAGTAAAGAAACTTACTTAACCCGGCAGATGTACTTGAAGGAGCGTACGGCCTAAAAGAACAGAAGCCAAAGAAGTACAGCAGCAAACAATGACGGCAAGGAAGCCGCAACCTAATTTCAAGGAGGAATGAATTATGGTAGTACAGCACAATATGACAGCCATGAACTCAAACAGACAGCTTGGTATTACGACATCATCTCAGGCAAAGGTTACTGAGAAATTATCATCTGGTTACAAGATCAACCGTGCAGCCGATGATGCAGCAGGATTAACAATCAGTGAGAAGATGAGAAGTCAGATCAGAGGACTGACACAGGCTTCAACAAACGCTCAGGATGGTGTATCTTGTGTACAGACAGCTGA
>CAYRJT010000302.1:0-2980 GCA_964424675.1 uncultured Lachnospiraceae bacterium | reverse complement strand
CGATGATGATGTCTATTTATGAAAGAACAAAGGAAATCGGTGTCATCAAGGTACTGGGGTGCAGTCTTGGCAACATCCGTACGATGTTCTTAATGGAAGCCGCCTACATTGGATTGATTGGCGGATTCGTGGGCATTGTATTCAGCTATGCAGTATCTGCAATTATCAATTCTATCACAACCAATATGGATTCTTACGGCATGGCGGTATCCTATATTCCACCATGGCTTGCTTTGCTTGGGCTGCTGTTTTCCGTAGGAGTCGGTATGATATCGGGATTTTTCCCGGCACTGCGTGCCATGCGTCTCAGCCCTCTTGCGGCAATCAGAACAGAATAAGACACGGTGTCGGACTATACTATATAATAAAGAAACAGGATGAAAACAGATGAGGAACGAGAAGAAACACCAGGAGATACAGACAGAACGATCGATTGCGATAGGAGTCACACTGTTTGGCACGATACTGATAGCAGCGGCAGCAGGGATGCTGCTGGCGATGGTACATATGAACAGAGGATTTGGAGACTTGGTATATGCCATGACATACACCGGCCCGCCTCCGGAAGAAATCGCAGAAGCTGCTGCACTGGAGCCAGATGCTGAGAAACCA
The DNA here is from genome assembly GCA_964424675.1 of uncultured Lachnospiraceae bacterium. GTDB lineage: Bacteria > Bacillota > Clostridia > Lachnospirales > Lachnospiraceae > JAAYYM01. Next base: position 2,368 of record CAYRJT010000302.1, on the reverse strand, counting down.
GCAGCTGTTTCAGAGCCGTCAGATGAGATCCCCTCATCCGGTGGGAAAACAGAGGAAGAACAGGAACAGACGATATCAGAGAACACGGTATTCGATCATACGGTATCAGATAATGCGGTATCAGAAAATGCAGTGTCAGGAGCTGCAGTGTCCGGTAATAAGATAACAGATCAAACAGTATCCGAAAATCAGGCACAGGCACCTGCTTATCCGCAGCCACTGCAGCTGGTGGATGAGAGCTACTTTGATGATGCCCTGTTTATCGGAGATTCCCGAATGGAGGGATTTGGACTTCACTCCGGACTGAATGCAACATTTTATGCTGCGACAGGTCTGCAGCTGCATGAGATTGACCGGTATAAGGTGGTGAAGACAGCAAATGGAAAAGTTCCCATTTTCTCAGTGTTGCAGCCGAATCAATATAAAAAAATCTATATCAAGGTCGGTCTGAATGAACTGGGCTGGGGAACAGATGAATTATTTCTGAAGGAGTATGCGGATCTGATTGCGCGACTGAGGGAGATGGAGCCGGGAGCAATCATATATATCCATGGGCTTATTCATGTAACAGCAGCGAAGTCACAGACGGATTCTATTCATACGAATGAGAAAATCAATGCCAGAAATGCATTGCTGCAGCAGTTTGCAGTACAACAGCAGGCATATTATGTAGACATCAATGAGGTGGTATCAGATGAAACCGGTGCATTGCTACCGGATCTGACCTCTGACGGAATTCACCTCAAGGCTCAGTATATGGAACTTTGGAAGAACTATCTGATGGCACATGCAGTTCAGTAATGGGTGAGATCTACAGATCTGTAATCAGATGATGCCCAAATAGATGATCAATAGAAATAACGAGGATGAAAAGGATGAATGATACAATGATGAAAACGGCAGTAAAAAGGACAATCACTAGAAACATAATAACAGCAGTCATGCTTGTTACAGTATTATTGACAGCGGGTTGTGGAAAAGCCAAAGAACTGAATGCGGATGATGTGAGTGCAAGGCTTTTGTCTGATATTACCTATACGGATGAACTGTCAGAAATCGATCTGGAGACGGCTCAGATGTTGTTTTATCTGGAGGATGCACAGATTACGAAAGCAAAAATTTATGAGAGCGGCGGAGCGACTGCGGAGGAAATCGCTGTATTTGAGTGCGCATCGACAGAGGATGCAGATAAGGTCATGACTGCAATGCAGACTCGTGTAGAGGAACAAAAAGAGTCCTTCAGGGATTATGTACCCGAAGAACTCCTTAAGTTAGATGCTGCAGTGCTTGTGAAAAATGGAACTATCGTCGTTCTTTCCGTGTCCGGAGATGCAGATGCGGCTCGTAAGATCATTGAAGGAAAATAGATCAATATCCGAGCTCTTCCCCAATTAGAAATACTTTGATACGTCCCGGTACACCACTGCGTCTGGTAATGACAGTATGATTGCAGATGCAGTCCGGTGACAGACAGTCAGCACAGACACCTGTCTCATGGCATGGTGTCTTTTTGTTGAGTCTTTTTACATTTGGAACAGCTGCCATATTATGCGCACGGCTGATTCCACTGTCTACGTCGCTGACGACCTTGTTCATGCCGGCTACGATCATGACGTGCTCCGGTCCGTGGATCAGACAGGCAATGCGGTTGCCGGCACCGTCTATATTGATCAGTTCGCCATCCAGTGTGATGGCATTGGTACTCATAAAGAAGTAATCAGCTGACACGATCTTAGCATAAGTTTCCTTTTGCTCAGCCGGAGTTTTTGGTGCCATACGGTCAATGAACTGATACCGGCCGGATGAAATGGCATCCATGATCCCAATTTCCTGATTTGTCATGGAACCGCCGTTCGTAACAGTGCTTCCTTCCGGCATCATACTGAGGATATGCTCTACACAGGACTTTTCATCGGGGAAGTAGTATCCTTCTATATTTCTTTTCTTCAGGTTCTTGATAATGGTTTGTGCCTGGGTTTCATATGCTTCTTGCTTAGGTGACATGACAATGACCTCCTTTGATATGGTTGTTAAGTAAAATATTCATTCATAATAGTATACAACAGATATCATAGAATTTCATCCTCATTTCATACAGAATGTAGATAGGAATGACCGAGAATTGACAGTCAATTTATATAATTTTATGTTAATTTCAAATACAATAGCGGAAATACGTGTATTTTCGATGCTGGAACTATCTGCATATTCATAAAATTATAAACAATTATGGAAAATAATACAATTTACACAGCAATAAATAGTTTATTTATAAATATTCTATAAAATGTGTTGACAATTAAGCAGAGATAGATTATAATCAACTTAACAGTTAGATATGAACTTTATATCATAACTGATGAGTAAT
>CAYRJT010000301.1:0-3020 GCA_964424675.1 uncultured Lachnospiraceae bacterium | reverse complement strand
TTAACATTCTACCATTTAATTGATTGAGTGTAAACAAATTTAATTGTTTTTTCAAATTCGCATATTCCTCTTGCTGCAGCTTTGGATCGTCCGATAATATTCTCTCCGCTGCTTCACTTGCCTTTTGCAGTGTTGCAGCATCTGTATAGATATCTGCAATGGAAAATGCGATTGCTCCGCTCTGCCTGATTCCAAAAAAATCTCCCGGTCCTCTGGACTTTAAATCCTCTGATGCAATGTAAAAACCATCATTGGAGCGATTCAGTACCTCCAGCCTGTCCATAGTCTGTTTTGTATGAGAACCACTCATAAAAATACAATATGACTGATCCTTTCCTCTGCCGATTCTGCCTCTCAGCTGATGCAGCTGTGACAGTCCGAACCGGTCTGCATTTTCGATCAGCATGACACTGGCATTCGGGACATTGACCCCTACCTCAACAACAGTTGTCGATACCAGAATATTGATATCATTACGTGCAAAGGCATCCATGGTTCTGTTCTTCTCCTGAGGCTTCATCTTTCCGTGCAGATAGGCAATCTCTACCTTCGGCGGAAAAAACTCTTTCAGCTTCTTTGTATAAGAAATGACGTCCTCAGCATCGATTGCTTCGCTTTCCTCTACCATAGGACAGATAATATAGACCTGTCTTCCGGCGCTGATCTCACTATACATAAATTCATAGGCTTTTTTCCTGTATGTTGTATTCACAACACAGTTTTTGATTGGCAGTCTCTCAGCCGGCAGTTCATCAATCACAGATACGTCCAGATCACCATACAGGATGATGCCCAGTGTTCTCGGTATTGGAGTGGCACTCATAACCAGCACATGCGGAATACTGCCATCTGTCTTTTCTGACAATATCTCGCGTTGTCGGACTCCAAACCGATGCTGCTCATCTGTAATGGCCAGAGCCAGTTTATGATAATGAACCTTTTCCTGAATCAATGCATGTGTTCCGATGATAATATGTACGTCACCACACTCTATTTTAGAGTATGCCTCTGTCTTCTTTTTGGCAGACATGGAGCCGGTCAGCAGTACAGCCTTCAACGGCAGCTGATAGGTTTCCAGAAGCTTTGTAATCGTCTCAAAATGCTGAACAGCAAGTACCTCCGTCGGAACCATAAATGCAGTCTGATAACCGTTGATTCCGGCCATCACGGCCGCCAGAACGGCAATAATCGTTTTTCCGCTTCCTACATCTCCCTGAATCAGACGATTCATTGTATTCTCGCTCTGCAGATCTTCCTTCACTTCATTCCATACCTTGATCTGTGCAGAGGTTAATTGATAGGGAAGCGACTCTATCATTCTCTTTGTTTCAGCAACCTCTATCATTTGATAGTCATTTTTAACCGCATCCGTATGTGATTTCAGCAGTCTCAGCTGTAATATAAATATCAGGAATTCATCAAACACCAGTCGGTTGCGGGCACTCATCAGTCTATCCAGATTCTCCGGAAAATGTATCCCATTCACCGCATCCTGCAAAGAAATCAGTTCATTTTCTTCCAGAATCTTTGACGGCAGATACTCCTCCACAGTGATTTTCTCATCCAATGCCTGTCTGACGGATTTGGTAATTGCCTGATTGGTCAGTCTGGCAGTTAATGAATAAAGGGGCTGCATCGTATGCAGCAGCTCCTGATATGCTTCTGGCGTATAAAACTTAGGCTGTTCCATCACCCATGTAGCGCCGTTTTCCTGTAAAACACCTCTAAAAATATATACCTGTCCTTTTTCCATGCTCTTTTTTAAAAAAGGCATATTAAACCAGGTCAGATACAGTTTTTTGGAATCCGTCAATGCGACGCTTGTAACAATCTGCAGATTTTTGGCTTTTTTTAATACCGGTGTCTGCAGAAGGATGGCTCTGATCGACACAACATGTCCGATATCATCCCTTGATATAGAGCCAGCTTCCTCAAAGACCTCATAGTTTCTCGGATAATGCCGGATCAGATCCTGTACCGTATAGATGCCAAGCTTATGATACAGCAGCGCTGTCTTTTCCCCAATACCCTTTAATTCTTCAATATTTTCAGTCAGTTCCATATCTCTTCTCCGGAAATACCATGAAAGAATATGACCTGCATATATTGTACGCAAGTCATTTCCGTGTATCCTCTGTATCAACTGTTTTCTTCTTATTCAACAGAAATAATGTAATAATAAATCGGCTGTCCGCCCGAATGAACTTCAATATCGCAGGATGGATAGAGCTGTTCAATCTCTGAGGCCAGTTCCTCCGCAATGTCTTCCTCAACCTCATCTCCGTAATAGATACTGATCAGTTCTGAGTCATCATCTACAAGCTTTGCGATCATTTCCTTAGCCGTATCCTCAACAACAGTGCCCACTGCTAAAATATCATGATCTCCGATTCCCATAATATTGCCCTGTTTGATCTCAATATCGTTGATCACTGTATCTCTGACTGCATAGGTGACCTGACCGGTCTTAACCTTTTGAATCTCTTCCGTCATCAGGGCCTCGTTTTCCTCAACCGTCTGTTCAGGAATGAAGTTGATCAGAGCAGTAATTCCCTGTGGTGCTGTTTTCGTCGGAATCACGATAATATTCTTTCCTTCAACCAGATATTTTGCCTGATTTGCTGCAAGGATGATATTTTTATTATTCGGCAGGATGAATATATTCTCCGCATGAACTGCTTCAATTGCATTTAACATATCCTCTGTACTGGGATTCATCGTCTGTCCGCCCTCGATGACATAGTCCACACCCAGTCCCCTGAAGATGGAGTTCATCCCTTCCCCTATGGAAACAGCAACAAATCCATATGGCTTCATAGGTTCATCATTCTTGACAGGAGTGACAGCTTTTTCAGAAATTGTCTGCTTCTCTTCCTGAGGCACATCCTGTTTCTTTTCTTTTACTTCCTCTGCTGCTTCTTTTTTTACTTCTGTCTTTGACTGTTCATCCTTCTCAGCGAGCTTAAACAGCTTTTCCTGATGCTCCTCACGCATGTTGTCAATCTTCATATTTGTAAGAG
>CAYRJT010000300.1:0-3023 GCA_964424675.1 uncultured Lachnospiraceae bacterium | reverse complement strand
GACTCAGCGATGGTTTTCAGTATAAAATCATCGTTACTTATAATGAACAAAAAGCAAAAGAAATCTACGAAAATTATAGATTTTATGATCCTGAGACAAAGCTGTATCCGGCCAAGGATCTGATCTTCTATCAGGCAGATATTCACGGCAATCTGATTACAAAGCAGAGAATAGATTGTTTAAAAGCAATTCTGGAGAACAAACCAGTGACAATCGTTACGACGATTGATGCCTTTATGGAGCACATTGTACCACTTGAGGTCATCAGGGAGAACGTGATTGACCTTTGCAGAGAGGAGACTGTGGATGAGGCTGAGCTTTCGAAGCAGCTGGTAGCATTGGGGTATGAAAAGGTCTACCAGGTAGAAGCAAGCGGTCAATTCTGTGTCAGGGGTGGAATCATTGATATCTTTCCACTGACGGAGGAAAATCCGATCCGTGTAGAGCTATGGGGAGACGAAATAGAGTCAATCCGTATGTTTGATGTATTGTCCCAGCGTTCAGTGGAGGTGTTGGAAACAGTTTCAGTTTATCCGGCGACAGAGACGATTTTAACAAGGGATGAACTGGAGGAAGGTGTCCTGAGGATAGAGCAGGACGCAAAGAAGGCATCAGAGGAACTGCGCAGGGAATTCAAGACGGAAGAAGCACACCGTATGCGCGAAATCGCAGCAACCATGCGGGAACAGCTGCTGGAATTGTCAACATCATGCAACATTGAGAGCTTCTCTCATTATTTCTATGATCATCAGATTTCATTTTTGGATTACTTTGGAGACAATGCTGTATTCTTCTTGGATGAACCGGCAAGACTGGCTGAAAAATGTGATACAGTGGAGCTGGAATTTCGTGAGAGTATGGGGAACAGATTGCTGAAGGGTTACCTGCTTCCGGGACAGATGGATATTTTATATTCAAAAGAGGAAGTTTTTGCTCTTTTGGCTCAAAAGAGAGCTGCTGCACTCGCAACATTGTCAGTCAAACAAGGAATTTATAAAGCCTCAGCCAAGTACACGATTGAAGCCAGAGCGATGAATTCTTATAATAACAGCTTCGATGCGTTGATCACTGATTTGAAAAGATATAAGAAAAATGGATACCGCGTGATTTTGTTATCCGGCTCCAGAACCAGAGCGAAGCGTCTGGCCGAGGATATAAGGGAACAGGAATTGAGCAGCTTCTACACGGAGGACAAGGATCATGAGGTGAAGCCCGGTGAAATCATGCTGATGTATGGGCGTATTTCTCAAGGCTATGAATATCCGATGATCAAGTTTGTCGTGATATCTGAAAGTGATATTTTCACGGCGGAGAAAAAGAAGCGAAAGAAGAGAAAGACCTATGAGGGTCAGAAAATCCAGGACTTTACGGAGCTGTCTGTAGGTGATTATGTTGTACATGAAAATCATGGACTTGGTATTTATAAAGGTATTGAGCAGGTAGAGATTGACAAGGTCACAAAAGACTATATCAAGATCGAGTATCGTGATAATGGAAATCTGTATATTCCGGCAACGGGTCTGGATGTTATACAGAAGTACGCGTCAAAGGATGCGCGTAAACCCAAGCTGAATAAACTGGGAACTGCTGACTGGATTAAAACAAAGAGTCGTGTCAGAAGTGCAGTCGATGTAGTGGCAACAGATCTTGTAGAGCTATACGCAGCCAGAACAGAGAAAAAAGGTTATATATATGGTAAGGATACAGTATGGCAGAGCGAATTTGAAGAGATGTTTCCGTTTGAAGAGACAGAGGATCAGCTGCTGGCAATAGAAGCGACCAAGCATGATATGGAAAGCTCTAGGATCATGGATCGCCTGATCTGTGGTGATGTTGGCTACGGTAAGACGGAAATTGCGATCCGTGCAGCGTTTAAGGCAGTACAGGAGGGCAAGCAGGTCGTTTATCTGGTGCCGACAACGATACTGGCGCAGCAGCATTTTAATACATTTGTGCAGAGAATGAAGGATTATCCAGTCAAGATAGATATGCTTTCAAGATTCCGTACAGCAACAGAACAAAAAAAGACGGTGTCTGATCTGAAAAAGGGCATGGTGGACATTGTGATCGGTACACATCGTGTGCTTTCAGCAGATGTGGGCTTTAAGGATCTGGGACTGCTGATCATTGATGAAGAACAGAGGTTTGGTGTGACACATAAGGAGAAGATTAAGAAGCTGAAGGAAAGTGTAGATGTCTTGACGCTGACAGCAACGCCAATCCCCAGAACACTGCACATGAGCCTGATCGGTATCAGAGATATGAGTGTACTGGAAGAGGCACCAATGGACAGAATGCCAATTCAGACATTCGTCATGGAATATAATGAAGAGATGATCCGTGAAGCAATCAGCAGAGAGCTTGCAAGAAACGGACAGGTATTCTATGTTTATAATCGTGTTAATACAATTGCAGATATGACTGCGGTAATCCGCAGGCTGGTACCGGAGGCAAATGTGGCGTATGCTCATGGCCAGATGAAGGAGAATGAGCTGGAACGTATTATGTTTGACTTTATCAACGGAGACATTGATGTGCTTGTTTCAACTACAATTATAGAAACAGGACTGGATATTTCAAATGTAAATACGATGATCATTCATGATTCTGATAATATGGGACTTGCACAGCTGTATCAGCTGCGTGGCCGTGTGGGGCGTTCCAATCGGACTGCCTATGCATTTTTGATGTATAAAAAGGATAAATTATTGAAAGAGATTGCAGAAAAGCGACTGCAGGCGATCAGAGAGTTTACAGAGCTGGGAAGCGGCTTTAAAATCGCCATGAGGGACCTTGAGATTCGAGGCGCCGGTAATTTGCTGGGAGAAAAGCAGAGCGGTCATATGGAGGCAGTCGGATACGATCTGTACTGTAAGATGCTCAATGAGGCAGTGAAAAAGAAAAAGGGCATTGCTACGCAGGAGGAGTATTCTGTTTCTGTGGATGTGAATATAGATGCCTATATTCCGGAAACCTATATCGTAAATGAGTTCCAAAAGATAGATGTCTATAAACGAATTGCG
>CAYRJT010000299.1:0-3040 GCA_964424675.1 uncultured Lachnospiraceae bacterium | reverse complement strand
TGGGCATGATTCCGCCAGTGACGCGGACTGAGAGCGGCATCAGAAATTACCTGGAGGGAGATTTGAGCTGGGTGGAGCTTGCATTATGCATGCGCAGTGCCGGATTGCCTGTGGAGGTTATGATTGAGTATCTGAGGCTGTATCAGCTGGGGGATACGACAATCACTGCACGGATGAACCTGCTGAAGGAACAGCGGGAGACACTACTGGAACAGAGAAAGCAAATTGATACCATGCTGGAGCATTTGGATTACAAGATCAGTCGGTATGAAGATGCAGTAAAGACCGGGAAACTGACATGGGATGAGTGATTCAGGACGCATGGAACCCAATATCAGAAGCAATGTCAGACTTTATTGCAAAACTGGGGTAATCTATGGAACATAACAGAGTCAGAATCATTGATATTTCTCTCTTTCAGCCGCCAACTCAGAGCAGATTTTGGACAAGAAGCATGCTTTATGAGTACATGAGATTCCAAAATAGCATATGAAAAATGTCGTGTTATTCTATATTGGACAATGGAACCCCTACAATCTAAGCACAGATTCCAAAGAAATAAGATGACTTCATTTCTTTGGAACCTGTGTCAACAATATTCGTACTGTCTTGTCCAAAATCAAACTAATCAGTGTCTGAATGTCTTCAGTTTGGAATTTCTATTTATTTCCGTTACTTCACTTATCCAAAAACCTTTGAATTTCCTAATACTATACAGCCTGCTTTCCTTCACTTGCATTGCCTCTCTTTGATTTTTGTTCAGCCTGCCTTTTTCATTTTCATACCCATGATGTAGTTCATGACCTTTTGTGCATCCTCTTTCTTGCGGAAGGTAAGTGTGATTTTCTCAATATAGGATGCAAGCAGCACACGGGGCAGAGCAGCTACAGGGAGTCCATCCGGTTTGATTTCGGCAAAGAGCCCATTATCTGCAATCAAATCAATACGCCCTGAGCAGGATGAAAGCAATTCAATGAATTTCCTGGGTTCAGTAATGTTATAAATGGTCATACGATACGCCTCCTTTGGCAGATTGGTTTATATGGATCAATCAGTCTTGCTAAGATGTCTTCTTGATGGTATAATTATATCGCGGAATATGGCATAATAAAAGCCAATAAACAGCCAATATATATAAATATATAGACATTCAAATATAACACTTGGCGAGATAATGACATATATGGCGATAAACTGATATGCAGCAGTCTGACAACCGGCGGTATGTAAAAACAAATTTACGGGGATGGGAGAGACCATATATGCGTATTGTTACAAAGGTTGAGGTAGAGGATAATTTTCATGAAACCACAAAGCACGGGGATGCATTTTTTCCATATGCCTCCTACTATGCTGATTTGAAACAGTATATGTGTGGTGAAGTTCCATGGCACTGGCATGAGGAATTTGAATTTGCATCCATGATATTGGGATCTGTTGAGATGAAAATACAGAATGAGATGATCACTTTACAGACTGGTGACTCCATTTTTATCAATGCAAATATTCTGCATGCCGTAAAGCAATGCGAGGGAGAGCAGTCCGTTTTCAGATCACAGGTTTTTTCACCGTTATTAGTCAGTGGAAGCTATGAAAGCATCTATGGACAAAAATATATCATGCCTTTGATCCGATGCAAAAAAAATCCATACAGGCTGATGAATCATCAGACGGATCCGGATGGAAAGATGCGTGCTCTTTTGCTTGCTGCATATCAAGCCTATGATCTGGAAGAGTACGGTTATGAATATGAAGTAAGAGAGGACATTTCGAGGGTATTTCAAATGCTTTCTATCCAGAACAGGGATATCATTCGTACCGGCAGTGCATCACCGAGTGCGGATGAAGGACGGATTAAGGATATGCTGACGTTTATTCATTCCCATTATCAGGACAAGATAGAATTAAGGGATATTGCAGGTGCAGCGCATATCAGTGAACGGGAATGCAGCCGGTGTTTTACAAAATCACTGGGTATGACACCGTTTCAATATGTACTGAATTACCGAGTCAGACGCGCTGCCGAACTGCTGACAGAAACAAGAAAGCCGGTAGCAGAGATTGCATATGCTACAGGCTTCTTTGGTAATAGTTATTTTGGAAAGACCTTCAAAAATCTGATAGGCATGACTCCGAATGAGTATCGGCTGTTAAAAGCCGGACAGGATACCTCATTGTGCTGAGTAGTGCTCCTCACAATACTTGCAGCGGTAGATTTCATTCTCTTCGTCAGTCAGGATGAAGACGTGAGCCAGCTCCTGCTCTATGGAAGTGATACAGCGGGGATTTTTACATTTAATAACGTTCGTTATCTGCTTGGGCAGTACAAGATCTTTCTTTGCAACGATTTTTCCGTCCTTAATGACATTCACTGTAATGTTATGATCAATGAAGCCGAGAATGTCGAGATCCAGCATATCAATATCACATTCTACCTTCAGTATATCTTTTTTGCCCATCTTGTTACTCTTTGCATTTTTAATAATAGCAACGGTGCAGTCCAGTTTATCCAGATTCAGATGGTGGTAAATGGACATGCTTTTGCCGGCTTTGATATGATCCAGCACGAAACCTTCCTCGATTTTTCCTACGTTCAACATTTAAGCCACCTCCAATTCTAATAAGGTAATGATCAATGCCATACGAATGTAGACACCGAACTGTACCTGCTCAAAATATTTTGCTCTGGGGTCTTCATCGACTTCAATAGAAATCTCATTGACACGTGGCAATGGATGCAGCACCAGCATATCCTGCTTGGCAAGCTCCATCTTGGCTTTATCCAGCACATAGAAATCTTTTAGACGGACATAATCTTCTTCATTGAAGAAACGTTCTCTCTGGACTCTGGTCATATACAGAAGATCAAGCTCCGGCATGACTTCCTCGAGGCGAACAACTTCCTTGAATTCTATATTGTTTTTCTTCAGGACATCTTCCCGGATGTAGTCAGGAATGCGCAGCTCCTGCGGCGAAATAAAGACAAACTTGACATTTGGATAACGGATCAGGGCATTGATCAGGGAATGAACGGTTCTGC
>CAYRJT010000298.1:0-3050 GCA_964424675.1 uncultured Lachnospiraceae bacterium | reverse complement strand
TAGGAATCGGAGCCATTATCTGTTCAGGTATTATATTAAAGAAAACAAAAATGTTTGCAGGAGATCCTGCACCGTTTGTTATGGAACTGCCGGCTTATCACTGGCCGACGGTCAGCAATGTACTGCGCAGTATGTGGGAGCGCGGCTGGTCCTTTATCAAGAAAGCAGGAACCATCATTTTATTATCAACGATTGTTCTCTGGTTCTTAATGAGCTTTGGCTTTGCAGACGGATCGTTTGGAATGTTAGGGGCAGAGCAGCTTGACAGTAGTATCCTTGCAGTTGTCGGTAGTGTCATTGCACCAATCTTTGCACCACTTGGATGGGGCGACTGGAAGATGGCAGTAGCGGCCGTGACAGGCTTGATTGCAAAGGAAAATGTAGTTGGTACATTTGGAGTATTATTCGGATTTGCTGAGGTAGCAGAAGACGGTTCAGAAATCTGGGGCTCTCTTGCCAGCAGCATGACAGCCATTGCAGCATATTCCTTCCTCGTTTTCAACCTGTTATGCGCACCTTGTTTTGCAGCGATGGGTGCCATCAAGAGGGAAATGAACAACAGCAAATGGTTCTGGTTTGCAATTGGATATCAGACAGGTCTTGCTTATGTCGTATCACTTTGTGTATATCAGCTTGGCACCCTGTTTTCAACAGGCGCATTTGGAATCGGAACAGTTGTGGCATTCCTGCTGGTAATCGGATTTGTATATCTGCTCTTCAGACCTTATCAGGAAAGTAAGACACTCAATGTAAACATGCCTAAGATGGCGAATGTGAAGTAATGTGAAAAGAAATCAGGAGGTGGCTTTATGGGAACAGTAATCGCAGGACTAGTGGTATTGATGATTATGATCTTTGCAATACGCAGCATGATTAAGACAAAGCTGCGCGGCGGCTCAATTCAATGTGGCGGTGACTGCAAACACTGTGGAGGTCATTGCCACTAGATGAAAAAAGATAATGACTAAGCAAAAATCCCTTTTCTGTCTCTAGTTCAGAGCAGATATTATGCAAGGAGCATGTTCTCTGAGAGTACATGCTTCTTTTGGTGCCATAAAAAAATAGTATAAATTAGTTCTTGACTTTGAGTAAACTCCAAGGTTTATTATTAGATTAGGAATTGTTAATCATGGAGGTGCACAATGGAAAAGGTTTATTTTACGAGAGAAATCAGTCCTGAAAAGGTACTGGAAATGTATAGGCTTGCAGGCAAGGACTTGACTGGTCATGTGGCTGTCAAGCTGCATTCCGGAGAAAAGGGCAATCAGAACTTTCTGAAGCCGGAGTTCTGGAAGCCAGTCATTGAATATGTGAATGGAACGGTGGTAGAGTGTAACACTGCATATGAGGGTGCACGCAATACGACGGAAAAACACAGGAAGCTTATAAAAGAGCATGGCTGGGAGGATTACTTTACCGTGGATCTGATGGATGCTGAAGGGCCGGATCTGGAACTGCAGATTCCGAATGGCAGGGTCATTCAGAAAAACTATGTAGGGAAGAACTTGCAAAAATATGATTCTATGCTGGTTCTGTCACATTTTAAGGGACATCCCATGGGTGGCTACGGCGGAGCCTTGAAACAGCTTTCTATTGGGGTTGCGTCTTCAGCCGGCAAGGCTTACATCCACGGAGCCGGTAAGCCGGAGGAGATATGGACTTCCGATCATGATTCCTTTTTGGAATCCATGGCAGATGCCGCTTCATCGGTGGTTGATTGTTTTAAGGGAAACATTGTATATGTCAATGTCATGATGAATATGTCAGTAGACTGTGACTGTTGCGAAGTGGCAGAGGATCCCTGTATGAAGGATATCGGAATACTGGTGTCTCTTGACCCGATCGCCATAGACCAGGCTTGTATGGATCTGGTTTATGCAGCAAAGGAGGATCCGGGTCAGGCACACTTTTTAGAGCGTGTGGAGAGTCAGAATGGTGTTCATACGATAGAGGCAGCTGCAAAGCTGGGGTATGGATCAAGGGAATATGAACTGGTACAGGTAGATTGATCCTGTATATTGAAGACAACAGATAACGGTAAAACAGGAGGATTAGATATGGCATATTTGGGAGAAGACATTAAGAAGTTGGGTTTTGGGCTGATGCGGCTGCCACAGAAGGATGAGCAGATTGACATTGAGCAAACGAAGCAGATGGTAGATGCATTTATGGAAGCAGGGTTTACTTATTTTGATACTGCATGGGCTTATGGGGACAGTGAAAATGCAACTCGCCAGGCACTTGTGGAGCGGTATCCGCGTGAGAAGTATCAGCTTGCAACAAAGACCGCGGCATGGATGAACTGCAAGACCAGAGAGGATGCCATTGCTCAGTTTGAGACTTCGCTCAAGCAGACGGGCGCAGGATATTTTGATTTTTATCTGCTGCATAACCTGGGAGAAAGCAGAACACATTTCTTTGATGATTTTGACTTATGGAGCTTTGTGCAGGAGAAAAAAGCAGAAGGTCTGATTCGTCATGTGGGATTCTCTTTCCATTCCACACCGGAGGAGCTTGAGGAAATCCTGACAGCGCATCCGGAGATGGAGTTTGTACAGCTGCAGATTAACTATGCAGACTGGGAGAGCTATTCGATTGCATCACGCCGCTGCTATGAGGTAGCAAGAGCACATGGCAAGCCGGTGATTATTATGGAACCTGTCAAGGGTGGTATGCTGGCAAATCCGCCTGAGTCCGTACAAAAAATCCTGAAGGATGCAGAGCCGGAGTCTTCGGTTGCGTCCTGGGCGGTACGCTTTGCAGCAGACCTTCCCGGCATCATTACGGTGCTGTCCGGCATGAGTACGTTAGAACAGATGCAGGATAACCTGTCTTATATGAAGGATTTCACAGGTCTGACCGATATGCAGAGAGAGACACTCAAGGCAGCACAGGAGGAACTTGCACGTATTCCATTGATTCCGTGTACAACGTGTAATTACTGCGCGAAGGTGTGCCCGATGAACATCGGTATCTCAGGCTCATTTTATGCAATGAATTATTATACCCTTTACCGTGACCTCGGGGCAGCCCAGTGGCAGGAAAGCTGG
>CAYRJT010000297.1:0-3095 GCA_964424675.1 uncultured Lachnospiraceae bacterium | reverse complement strand
TCGGAGAGCTGAGCAGGGAAGAAGCCACTCAGGAAGTCATCATGTCCCATATATTAAATAATTGAGGGGAGGGCTCCCTATGGGAAGCCCCTCAAAAATAATTGAGAGAAGGAGAAGCATAATGGGAAAATTAGTTGAGGGAATCAGAAAGTACGCAATGACGATTGTATTGGTGCTGGTTGTCATATTCTTTACCATCATGTCAGGCGGTAAGATATTACAGGCATCCAACATTAACAACCTGATTGCACAAAATGCATATGTGTTCGTATTGGCAACCGGTATGCTGTATTGTATTCTGACAGGAGGAAATATCGACCTGTCACCCGGCAGTATTGTCTGCTTTATCGGAGCAGTCGGAGGAACTATGCTGGTTACATGGGGCTGGCCAATCTGGCTGTCCATGCTGTGCATGATATTGATCGGTATTATCATCGGTGTATGGCAGGGCTTTTGGATTGCATATATGAATATTCCTCCCTGGATCACAACTCTGGCAGGTATGCTGATGTTCAGAGGACTTGGAAATGTTGTTTTAAAGGGACTGACGATTTCAAACTTCCCGCCTGCTTTTTCAAATCTGTTCAACGGATATTTACCGGATGTTCTGGGATTTATTAATATTACAATCGGTAAAACCAAGTTAAATATCCTATGTCTCTTGATTGGCTTGATTGTATGTGCAATTATTATTTTTGCAGAACTTAAGAATCGTGCAAACAGAAAGAAAAAAGGATATGAATTGGATGCGCTTTCTAAGTCGATCATTAAGACAGTTCTGATCTGCGCAGTTGTCCTTTTTGTAGTAATCAAGCTTGCTATGTATAAGGGAATTCCGTTTATTCTGATTTGGATTGCTGCCATTATGTTGATTTATAACTTTATAGCATCCAAGACAATTCTGGGAAGACATTTCTACACAGTTGGCGGTAATGTTGAGGCGGCTAAGATGTCAGGTGTTGATACAAGAAAAATATTCTTTATTGCATATATTAATATGGCGTTTCTGGCAGCAGTCACAACGATGATTACGATGGCACGTCTTTCATCAGCAACACCAACTGCAGGTACGAACTATGAAATGGATGCGATCAGTTCCTGTTTCGTCGGCGGAGCATCTGCATACGGCGGTTCCGGTACCATTCCGGGTATGATCATTGGTGCAACTTTGATCGGTGTTATCAATCAGGGTATGAGTATCATGGGCGTGGATACAGACTGGCAGAAGATCGTTAAGGGTCTGGTACTGCTGGTAGCTGTTATCTTTGAGGTCATCAATAAGAAGCAGAAGAAGGCATAATAATAGAATTTGTTCGATCGGTATATTACGAAAAGAGTATGGCATTTGTCATACTCTTTTTGTATAATATAATTACTCAAAGGGGGCAGAAAAATGTTTAACCGACATGATTTATCAAGAAATCAATATATGCTTAACAGAAGCCTTAATATCAAAGGATATGACTGGTGGTGGCATTCATTTACTGCACATCATGAGAAAACCGGAGAAGAAAGATCATTTTTTATAGAATATTATCTGTGCAATCCTGCATACGGCAGAAGCACTCCGGTATTTGGACAGATTCCGGAGAATCAAAAAGATGGAGACAAACCCTCTTATTTGATGGTGAAAGCGGGCTGCTGGGGAAGAGAGCACAAACAGCTGCATCGGTTCTTTGCATGGAAGAATGTCCGGATCACACCCGGTACTCCGTATGCAATAGAAGCGGAGGACTGTTATGCATCTGAGAAGCTATTGAAGGGAAACGTGGAGATGCAGGAGGCCGAAGCTGCAGCACATCCGGAATACATGAGCGACGCAGGAAGCATGGAGTGGGATCTGAAGCTCGACAAGCAGATTGCGTTCAATGTCGGATATGGTGCCGGTCAATTCTTTAGGGCAATCAAAGCCTTTGAAATGTATTGGCATGCAGAGGGCATGAAGACACAGTATGACGGATCTGTGATACTGGATGGAGAACGCTATCTTGTCAAACCCGAAACATCATATGGATATGCAGACAAGAACTGGGGCAGAGACTTTACTTCCCCATGGGTATGGCTGTCCTCCAATGATCTTGTGAGCAGAAAAACAGGCAAGAGACTGGAAAACAGTGTATTTGATATTGGTGGTGGCAGGCCTAAGATCTATAGTTGGGCACTTGATAGAAAATTACTGGGAGCATTTTATTATGAAGGTACAGAGTATGAGTTTAATTTCTCGAAATTCTGGATGCTGTCCAAAACAAAATTTTCATGTAAAGAAACGGAACATGAAATTCAATGGGATGTAGTACAGCAGACATGGAAGGAAGTTTTACACACAGAGGTAAAATGCCGGAAGGAAGATATGCTATGGATCAATTATGAAGCACCGGACGGCGTGAAACGGCATAATCGTCTGTGGAATGGTGGAAATGGAGTCGGCAGAGTCAGACTGTATCGTAAAGCATGGGGTCAAAAGATACTGGTTGATGATATGGATGCCGGTCATGTTGGCTGTGAGTACGGTGAGTACGAAGGCTGCTGAGAGACAGAGTTATTGTGACCGTTACGATTGTACATAAATAAAAACATAAAAAGGTCTAGACAAATCACAGCGATGATGGTATATTATAAACAGAAACAATAATGATTACTAATATTAAATAAATAATAATCAATTAAAGGAGGAATTACTATGATGGCAAATGAAGCTCAGGTAAATAACTTAGTAACAATGTTAGACGGATATGCAACAGAAGGTGGACATCATTTGAATGTAAATGTACTGAACAGAGAGACGTTACTGGACGCACAGAAGCATCCGGAGAATTATCCCCAGCTGACGATCAGAGTATCAGGATACGCAGTGAATTTCATCAAGCTGACACCCGAACAGCAGAATGATGTAATATCCAGAACATTTCACGGATCGATTTAGAAGCCGCTTAGATCAGATATAGGCTGATAGAAATTTTTTGAAAATGAATGGAAAAAAATATGTAAATATGATATGGTTAAATAACAGATAATAAATGGAATCATATGAAATTATGCGACAATTAAATGGAGAAAGAGAGGAACAGAGTATGAAGTATGTATGTCAGGTATGT
>CAYRJT010000296.1:0-3120 GCA_964424675.1 uncultured Lachnospiraceae bacterium | reverse complement strand
AATGATCAGATCGATACCGGAGGCAATCTGTCTCCTGATTGCAGGCAGAGGCATTGCTACTCCCATAAGCATCATAGATTCCAGTCTGCTGAGCATATCTGTGGCACTGTTGGCATGCGCCGTAGATAATGAGCCATCATGGCCGGTGTTAAAAGCAGACATGAGATCCACTGCTTCCTTTCCCCTGACTTCCCCGACGATAATTCTGTCCGGACGCATACGAAGTGATGTCTTGATCAGATCCCTGATGGTTATCTCACTGCAACCCTCTACATTGGCATTTCTCGTCTCCAGTCTGACCAGATTTGAAATTCCCTGTATCTGAAGTTCTGCACTATCTTCTATTGTTATGATCCTTTCATCTGAAGGGATAAAACAAGATAGTGTATTGAGAAATGTGGTCTTACCGGATCCCGTTCCCCCTGAAATCATGATATTATAGCCTGCTGCCACTATTTTCTTTAAAAACTCACAAGCTTCCTCAGATATGGATTCCATACGAAGCAGATCGCTCATCTCCAACGGCTTGTCCGGAAATCTTCGAATGGTCAGGATCGGACCATTGATTGCAACAGGAGGTAATACGACATTAACACGTGATCCGTTTTCCAAGGTGGCATCCACGATTGGCGCGGCTGTATTAACAACTCTGTTCGCATGAGAAACGATCTGTTGTATGATATCCTCCAGTCGTTCTTTTGTTTCAAAATGGATTGCCAGTTCACATAGTCGTCCGGCTCTTTCGACGAAAATCGGATTTGTTCCGTTCACCATAATTTCTGTGATTTTTACATCATCGATTAAATCCTGCAGAATATCTAATTTTCGGATCGCATGAAACAGTTTTTTTCTGAGACAATTTTTTTCACTGAGACTAATAAAGGTTCTCTTGCTCTCCTCAACAATTCTTTTTTCTATGATTTCTAAAACCTCTTCATCCGTGACCTCTCTGCTAAGATCAATCTGATCTCTGACATCCTCTAACAGCCTCTGGTTCTGCATTACCACAGACCTTCCTCTCTTTCATCCTCTATCAATCTCTTTACATACTCACCCAGCTCACTGTACATCAGATGCTCCGGTCCATACTCTAATCCCTTCATAAAGCCAAATGTCAGCTTCTTTGTCTTCTCAAGCACTTTTGATTGTCCACTTTGCTCCAAAAAAGCCTCATACTGCAGCAGCTTGGCATTTGATGCGGCATCAACGCCACAAGGTGTATACAATCTCTCACAGCAGTCCAAAAATCTTGGAAGCGCATTCAGATTCTCACCAATGTCCAATATCATAATGTCATACAGGCTGCTAAAGCTGATTTCTCTCAGAAACATCATCCAATCCTCTGTAGATACACACTGCAGATCCAAGGGTGATGAAACCGGTGGAATATAGTCCAGTCCCTCTATCTGCTGTACGATACTTCTAAGCTTCATATCCATATCACGATTTTCTTGTGATAAATAAAATAAAAAATCGGCCAAATCGTTTTCAAATTGCTTGTCCATCAATGTCTCAAATCCGGCATAGCTTTCCAGATTGATATATAATACCCTATGTTCTGTGGCAAGAAGCTGTCCCATTGTCAGTGCAAATGACGTCTTCAGTATCCTCTTGACCGGCGAATAGACTCCTATCATTCTGATATCCTTTTGCAGCAGATGAAAATTCTTTTTTTCTGCTGTCTGTTCAGCATAGTAACACATGATTTCCTCTAAAATACGTTCTGATGACTGATACTTATAAATGGATTTTTCACACAGACAAGTCGCTTTCTCTTTGGAACCGGACAGGACAATAATATGATTGACATTCATTTCCTGTATACTCTCTTCCATTGCATTTTCCGAAATCAAAAGAATTTCAATACGATTCTCCGATGCATAACCGGCAAGCCTATCCACGGTTGTAAATGCCTGAATAATAAATGGATTTTTTTCCTTCTGGTTTAAAAACTCCATTAATTTATATGCATAGGTCTGTTCTACATCACAAATTGCCAATATACAGTTTTTCAACATATTCCCTCCCAACAAATGATTACACTGATCAATACCGCTATGGAAAAATGAATTCCATACTCTCTTTTTTGATGCGTGCCGTCTTGATACGGCTCATAGCATCTATTTCTTACTACCTTTCTAAGATATTGAATGAAATATCGATATCTTTGTACCAGGTTGCCCTCGTAAAGCATCTTTCCAAGAGACATGACTCCTCCAATTAAAATTGCATACAGTATACACTCTAATACCAATAACGGGCCGACAAAACATCCTACAACCGACAGCAGTTTAATATCTCCTGCTCCTAATGCATGAAAGCAGAATAACAGCCATAGGCATAGAATCGATAAAACGATTCCCGCAGCAGCATTTAGGATCCCTTTCATACCATAGTCAATAAACTGGAAATACAAACCGGAGATGATTCCGAAGATGATAATGATATTCTTTACTTTGAATGTAAGAATGTCTGTAACGGCGGCAATAGAAATGATAATGAATAAAACAATCATTTTCATATTTTCACCATATTTTCATTATAATTAATTTTGTTTCTTTGGGGCATGTGTTTGAATAAACCGGATACTCAGAACTTCCAAAGAATTGTAAACTGAATTATAGTATAGAATATTATTTATGTCTATGGTTATTTTCGACAAAGATTTATAGCATCATAATACCATAGAGAAGAAAAAGCCCCGGAAATCCTAGGGTTGCGCATGTCAAAAGACTGACCGCATTAATCCCAACATGGATGCCTGCTTCAAAAAAGGTAAATACTTCATTTGCAAAATAAATCAGGATTCCCCCAAAGATTCCCCGAAGCAGGAAATTCAGAATCCATTCTGTTCTTTTCTTTAGAAAAATAATTCCGAAAATCATTGCACAGACTATAACTATCAAGAGCATTCCCTGTTCCATTGTGAGTCTCCTTTTTTCAAAATATAATACAAGTTCTTTTATACGAATATATGTATAAAGAGGTAAATTATGACTATACTATCTAAAAAGAGGTAATTTTAGCCAGCAAAAAGGTAGGTAAATCATGTTGAGAAAAAATCAGACTACTTATGAAGAAAAGGCACATGTTGAGCTTATGCAGGATATTGCAAAGACC
>CAYRJT010000295.1:0-3151 GCA_964424675.1 uncultured Lachnospiraceae bacterium | reverse complement strand
TCTTCTGTCCTGACTCATAATGTAACCCCTTTCGCATATCAATGCGTTTTCCTAATCACATAGCCCTGATTGATATCCCGCTCACTACTTCTCCTTGTATCACATATATAGTACAATACATTTCCGCAAGTTGTCAATGCAATTTGTCTGTTATGAACATCGCATCCCCAAACGAGAAAAATCGATACCGTTCCTTCACAGCCTCTGCATACGCATCCATAATATGCTCTTTCCCTGCAAGCGCCGATACAAGCATCAGTAATGTCGATTCCGGCAAATGAAAATTCGTAATCAGCGCATCAATCATCTTGAACTGATACCCCGGATAGATGAAGATATCCGTATCTCCACTCTGGGCATACAGGATTCCATGCTCATCCGTTGCCGATTCCAACGTCCTGCAGCTCGTCGTTCCGACTGAAATCACCCTGTGCCCCTCAGTCTTCGTCCGATTCACAAGCTCTGCCGTCTCTTCCGTCACCACATAGAACTCCGTATGCATATGATGCTTCGTTACATCATCCACCTTAACCGGCCGAAACGTTCCAAGTCCTACATGTAACGTCACATATGCAAGCTTCACACCCATATCCGACAGCTCTTCCAGCAGCTCCTTCGTAAAGTGCAGTCCTGCCGTCGGCGCGGCTGCAGATCCCTCATACTTCGCATACACCGTCTGATAGCGGTTCTTATCCTCCAGCTTATGCGTAATATATGGAGGTAACGGCATCTCACCCAGCGCATCCAGCACCTCTTCAAATATTCCGTCATAATGAAACTGCACCAGCCGGTTGCCCTCGTCCACGACTTCCAGCACTTCCGCCCTTAACAGTCCGTCTCCAAAAGACAGCTTCGCACCAGGCCTCATTTTCTTTCCCGGCTTCACAAGCGTCTCCCAGATATCATTTTCCCTACGCTTTAGCAAAAGTACCTCGACACTGGCACCCGTATCTTCCTTAACCCCCAACAGCCTTGCCGGTATCACCTTTGTGTTATTCAGTACCAGGCAGTCTCCCGGTCTCAGATACTGCTTGATATCCCGAAATACATGGTGTTCATACCTCCCGGTATTCCTGTCCAGTACCAGCAATCTTGATGCCGCCCTGTCTGCCAGCGGATCCTGCGCAATCAACTCCTGTGGCAGAGAATAATTAAAATCACTTGTTTTCATCTGTTTCACCTATCAGCCATTCTTCTCGACTTCTTCTCTAATAAAGCAGTGGTCAGCCCTGCTGCTGTCCGGCTGACCACATATCACTTCATGTCCCTACTCTTGCTTACTGCTCTTACCTACTGTCGTAGTTCAATACCCAGGCTTTCCAGTCCGTTCAGTATTTTCTTCATTGCTGCATTGACATCATTGTCTTCCAGTGTGCGTTCCTTATCACGGAATGTGATAGAATATGCAATTGACTTAAAACCTTCCTTGATTTGCTCGCCCTCATAGATATCAAACAGCTTGTAGCTCTCTAAAATCTTACCGCCTCGCTGTGCAATCATCGCCTCGATCTGTCCAACCAGAACTGTCTTCGGGACAACCATGGAGATGTCTCTGTTGACAGCCGGATATTTTGCAATGCCCGTATACTTTCTGTCAAATGTCGCAAATGGCTCAATCGTCGGCATATCAATCACTGCCACATAAGCCTTCGTCTTCATATCATAATTGTCACAGACCTCCGGATGCACCTCACCCAGATAGCCGACCGTTACTTGATCATAGATGATATTTGCCTGACGTCCCGGGTGCAGGAACGGCTTGCCCGCATTCGGAT
This sequence comes from uncultured Lachnospiraceae bacterium, assembly GCA_964424675.1. Lineage (GTDB taxonomy): Bacteria > Bacillota > Clostridia > Lachnospirales > Lachnospiraceae > JAAYYM01. The sequence goes on along the minus strand of CAYRJT010000295.1, from coordinate 1,376 downwards.
CATAGGACGGCTTTTTCGTCATACCGATGCTCTCGAAGAATTCCTCAATGACACCCTTCATTGTAAAGAAATCGCCCTCACCATAGAAGCCAAGTGTAAACTGCATTCTCTCATCCGGCAGCTCCTCAAGCGGCAGTTTCTTCGGCAGATAGACATTTCCCTGCTCATATAGCTTTACATTCTTATTTCTTCTGTTGTAATTCGTAGACAGTGATGTCAGCATACCATTCAGGGAAATCGTTCTCATAATGGAGAAGTCCTCTCCAAGCGGATTGGAAATGGTGATTGCCTGACGCAGCACATCATCTGCCGGAATCAATAATTTATCAAATACCTTCGGGCTTTCAAAGGAATAGCTCATTCCCTGTGAAAAACCACAATATTCAGCGATGTCTCTTGCCTTTTCTTCAAGACGAAGCTTCATCGGCAGCTTGCCTGTCGTAGCCTCCCCCTTCGGAAGTGTAGAGCCTATCTTGTCATAGCCATAGAATCTTGCTACCTCCTCTGCAATATCAGCGATGCCTTCCAGATCCTGACGGAAGGTCGGAATCACAAGGTCGCCTGTTACACGGTCATACTGAAGCTCCAGCTTCTCTAATATCGTCAGCATTTCCTGCAGAGAAATATCTGTACCAAGCAGATCATTCACCTTGGAAGCATTCATGGTAATTCTTCTCTTCATCGGAAGCGGCTCGCAGACATCCACGATTCCGCCGACCACGTCGCCACAGCCAAGCTCCTGAATCAGCTGGCAGGCACGGTTAATAGCAAGAACGGCATTGTTCGGATCAAGTCCCTTCTCAAAGATACCGGAAGCATCCGTACGAAGTCCCAGTCTCTTAGCCGACTTTCTGATATTTGCCCCGTTAAAGGTAGCAGATTCAAATACAACCGTCTTCACATCCTCTGTGATCTTGGAATTCTGACCGCCCATAATCCCTGCAATCCCGATTGACTTCTCAGCATCACAGATCATTAACATCTCAGAATCCAGCTTTCTCATCTGCTCATCCAGTGTCTGGAATTCCTCTCCATCCTTCGCACGCTTTACGATAATCTGATGTCCCGCAATCGTATCCAGGTCAAAGGCATGCATCGGCTGACCATATTCCTGCATCACATAGTTCGTAATATCCACAAGATTGTTAATCGGTCTGATGCCGCTCGAAGCAAGCCTTCTCTGCATCCACTTCGGTGACGGTGCAATTTTGATATTCGTGCATACTCTTGCGCAGTATCTGGAGCATAAATCGGTATCCTTCACTTCAACCGATATATAATCCTCTACCTTTTCATTATTTTCCTTTACCTCTACAACCGGAGCATGAAAGGGCTTATAAAATGTCACAGCGGCCTCTCTTGCAATGCCGAGAACA
>CAYRJT010000294.1:0-3170 GCA_964424675.1 uncultured Lachnospiraceae bacterium | reverse complement strand
CCTGCTTTGTCATCTTCATATCTTCTTTAAACTTATACTTCTGATAGAGATAATCGGCAAAGCCCAGAATCAGATAAAAGATACTGATCTTAATTCCCAGATTGATTACAATATCTCCAATGGCCTGTATCGCTCCGAGAAGTGTCATATCATACAGTAGATACAGCGCATTAAACTGATCCTTGATCGTTGAATATGCCAGATATGCGATCATTGTGACCTTAATCACGGATTTCAGCAGCTCCATCAGTTTTTCTTTTGAAAAAAAACGTTTGAATCCCTTAATCGGATCCAGTTTGCTGAACTTGGGCTGCAAAGGCTTGGTCGTCGGTTTCCATTTCACCTGTACAAGATCTGTCACAACTGCAGTCACAACTGCAACAATAAAAACCGGTAACAGAATCAGCAGGATCTTGACCATGAGCTCTGAAATCATAGATGCAAACAGCTTGATGGAAACACCTCCGTTTACCATCGTGATCATTTCCGGAATCCTGCTGTATACATAATAAAACGTCTCAATAAATTGCGTTCCGATGTTTCCGATAAAATACTTTAAGGTCAGAAATAATGCCAGTAAGGCAACTCCATTGCCCAATTCCTTACTTTTTGCAACCTGTCCGTCTTTACGTGCATCGCTTAATTTCTTCGGAGTTGCATCCTCCGTCTTTTCTCCACCCGGACCATCCTTGGCAAAGAACTGCAGATTATATTCGAGCAGCAGCTGACTATCCATCCGTACTCCTCCTGCCATGGTTAATGAAGACTATAGGTCATTGCAGTCATCATTGTTTTCATTTCTTCAAATATGTAGTTTGAAATATTTGGTAACATCCCAATCGTCAGGAACAGGATCGTCAGTCCGACCAGAATCTTGATCTGTATACCAACCGAAAACATATTGACCTGCGGAGCTACCTTTGCCAGAATACCAAGCATGCAATTCAAAATCAAAATTGCTGCAATAATCGGAATGCAGATCCTGAATGCAATCAGGATATAGTCCGTCAGAAACTGCAGCATAGCTGTCATCAGCCTGTCTGTGTTGATCTGAACTCCACCAACCGGCACCAACTGATAGGCATCCACAAAAGCCCGGATAAAGTAATGATGCAGATTGGTCACCATCATCATCAGTAAGACTGCATACTGGTAAATCGTCCCCGTAAATCCGGACTGTTCCTTTGTCAGCGGATCAAACATCTGCACCATGGACAGCCCGATTTCCATGTCTGCAATCTTACCCGCTAATAAAACAATGGAATTACAAATGCTCGCTCCAAATCCAATCAGAAGCCCTGTAATTCCCTCCTTCAAAACAAGAATGGCATATCCAAGTACTGTTGAGTACTCCGGCACCGTGTGCGGTGTCATCACTGTATACAAAACCAAGGCTACAAAAAAACTCAAACCCACCTTGATCCGGGCCGGTGTGTTCGTTGTACTGAAAAATGGAACAATAAAGACAAAACAGCTGACTCGTACAAGTAACAGCAGAAAAAACTCTAAATCCTGATAAGAAAACGAATAATCTATCATGGCATTACCTGATATAGACTGTAAAGTCAGACCACAGTTCTGTCATAAAGGTGGTCATATTATTAAGCATCCAGTGTCCAAGCAGCATCAGACTCAAGAAGATAGCCAGAATCTTAGGGACAAATGTCAGTGTCTGCTCTTGTATGGAAGTGACTGTCTGAAAGATGGAAACAATCAGTCCGACTACCAAAGATACCAGCAGCACCGGCGCCGCAGTTGTAATAATCGTATATAATGTTTCTCTTGTAATGAGTGTGACGTCATCTACTGTCATAGTTCCTCTCCTCCGCTAATAAAACGTTCTGACCAGATTCCCAATGACCAGATTCCAGCCGTCTGCCAATACAAACAACAGAATCTTGAACGGCATGGATATCGTTGTCGGCGGCAGCATCATCATACCCATAGACATCAGGGTCGAGGCGACGACCATATCAATGATAATAAAAGGTATATATAATAAAAATCCGATAATAAATGCCGTCCTGAGTTCACTGATAATAAAACTCGGAATCAACACTCGATTCGGAATGTCATCAATCGTTTCCACATTTTCTATCTTGGCGATATCCAAAAACAGCCGTACATCCTTTGTCTGCGTCTGGCCGTACATAAACTCACGAAGCGGTTCCATGGCTGTCTCAACAAATTCCTGCTGCGTGATTTCTCCTGCTTCAAAAGGCTTGACAGCTGTATCGTTGATCTGCGTCAGAACCGGACTCATAATAAAAAAGGTCAGGAACAAGGTCAATCCAATCATAACCTGATTAGGCGGTGCCGTCTGCGTACCTAATGCTGTTCTCAGAAAATGAAGAACAATCAGGATTCTCGTAAACGAGGTCAGCATAATCAGCAGCATCGGTGCCAGTGCAATCAGTGTCAGGGTGATCAGTATTCTGAGCGTTCCCGAAAGATTGCCCTGTCCATCGCGATACGTTACCGTCAGATTATTCCCGACATTTAATTCACGCAGGTCTGCTCCCGTCTCTGCAGAACCGGGTTCACGAATGACAGTTGACGGTCCCTCTGATTCATCAGAGATCCCCAGATCGTTTACGTCAGTCGAAATGCCTGCATATGTCTGTCTTGGGCAGAGCAACGTCAGTATGACCGCACAGACCAATAAGCAAAGACCGCGAAGTGCCCATTTGCTTTTATTAGAAAATACATATTTCATATTGCTACTTCCCTTTATGTATCAGATCTTTGGCTCTTGCTAAGACATCTTGAAAGCTATCACCTGCTGTTGTCTCCGGGGTTGTCAGATCAAGATTCTCCTCGGACAACTCTGTCAGCAGCGTCACTGTATCCTTGCACACTGCAATCACCAGATATTTCTCTCCTGTACGGACAATCTGTACATACTTATTTGCTGTGATCTTATAGGTTTCAATCACTTCAATATTCTTGCAGTACATTTTATTTTGCTGAAACTTACCTACAAACCGTGTTGTAAAATAAGTCAGAGCAAGTACCAGAATAAAGATCAAAATGGCAGTAAAAAACTGTGCAACACTCTCGAGGCGTGATGTCTGGAGTCCAAGTAATGCTGTCATGGTCTTAACCTACAACTTTTTTAACAGCCTCAATGACACGGTCTGCCTGGAACGGCTTTACGATAAAGTCCTTTG
>CAYRJT010000293.1:0-3175 GCA_964424675.1 uncultured Lachnospiraceae bacterium | reverse complement strand
CCGTAGATGCGCAAAAGTTTGAACTTGTTGCGGCTTCTTTCGCGCAGACTTTTAGCATTTTTTCGGCCGGAGCGACCGCAATCGGAGACGGCGTTCTGATCTCAAATGGTGTCAGTCAGCTGAATGAGCTGGATGAGTATATCAGCTCCATGGGATATGAAGCGCAGGACACCCAGGCAAAGGATGAATTTGAGAAGGTATCCAATGAGCAGTTAAAGGCTTCAGAGCAGCTTTCCGAGAAGGTTACGGAGACTGTAAAAGAGGAAAAACTCGACAAAGAAGTCGACATAGATTTTACGACGCAGTATGTATCTTTGACTTTAAATGGAGCATTGCTGTTTGATTCGGGAAGTGCTACAATTAAGGAAGGTGCGTACCCAATTTTGGATAAGATTGGAGTGATTCTCCAAAAATATGGGGAAAATCTGATCGAGATCGAAGGCCATACGGATAATATACCGATTCATAATGCACAGTTTGCAAATAATAATGAGTTATCAAGTGCACGTGCACTTTCTGTATTTGATTATTTAGTAGAGACAACGACACTGAATCCGGCGAATATCAAACATACCGGCAGAGGAGAATATGTTCCGGTCGATGATAACAGCACACCGGAGGGCCGTTCTAAGAACAGGCGTGTAGAAATCAAGATATACCATACTCTCAGCACTTATTAGAAAGGCATCTGAACGGGAGGAAACAGACATGAAGAAGAATTTACTGACAATACTGATACTGGCGTTACTGATCGTGAATCTGATTCTGACAGGCATCATCATGCTGAGTACGATATCAGCAAATAAAAAAACGGTCGCACTTGTCAACAGCATCGCAACCGTGCTGAATCTCGAGGCAGGACCTGTGGCAACGGATGAACAGACAGCAGAGGACGCAGTATCCATGGCAGATACGGAGATGTATGACATCGCAGATTCCATGACGATCGCTTTAAAGAAGGGCGCAGACGGAGTAGACCATTATGCACTGGTGGAGGTCTCTCTGTCCATGAATACAAAGGATAAGGGCTACAAGGATTATGCCGCGACACTTGCAACCAAGGAAAGCCTGATCAAAAGCGAGATCATTGATGTGATTGGCGGCTACACCAAAGAAGAGGTTTTAGCAAATAAAAGCGGAATAGAAAAAGAAATCTTAGACCGGATTCAGCAAATGTTCGATTCCCAGTTTATATATGATATAGCATTCAGAAGTATTAATTGCCAGTAATTCTGGGAAGATAACCGGCATCGGAGGTGAATCGGCATGGGTGAGGTCCTCTCCCAAAACGAAATAGACAGTTTGCTGCAGGCTTTGAGCTCCGGAGAGTTAGACGCAGATGATATCGGCGGTGCCGACGAGATTGTAGCCAAGAATTATGACTTCAGACGTCCGGCCAAGTTCTCAAAAGAGCACCTCAGAACACTGGAAATTATATTTGAACATTACGGACGGCTCGTATCAACCAACCTGCCGGTTTATTTAAGAAAGAATATTCAGGTAAGCGTTGTGAATTCGGAGGCCTGTACTTTTTCGGAGTTTTCCACTGCACTAGCCAATCCTGTATTACTGGCAATTGTTAATTTCTCGCCACTGGGTGGAAATATCATGCTGGAGCTGGCAGCGAATCTCGGATTTGCAATGATAGACAGGATGCTGGGCGGACAGGGAGATGCTCTGGAAAAGAGCAGAGATTTTTCAGAAATAGAATTGTCCATTGTGGAAAAGGTGATCCTGACCTGCGTACAGCTCTTGCGGGAACCATGGAAGAATGTCATTGAGATCAATCCGATCCTTGAGAGAATAGAAACAAATCCGCAGTATGCACAGATCATAGCACCAAGTGAAATGATTGCGATCGTAACAATCAGCATGAAGATCGGTGATGTGGAGGGACTCATGAATGTATGTCTTCCGTACTTTACACTTGAGAGCGTGATGGATAAGCTCAATACGAAGTACTGGTTCTCTACGATGAAGGATACCTCAGGTGAGCAGTTCAAGGAACACATTGAGACATTGCTGCGCAAGGTAAGCATGCCGGTCAAGGCGGTACTTGGAGAAAGCACAATCACTGTCAATGATTTTGCAAATCTACAGATAGGCGATATTATCAAATTGAATTCTAAAGTAAATAATGATTTGAATATATATGTAGGCAACATCAGAAAGTTTAAAGCCTTGCCGGGATCCACCAAGGATTCCTATGCAGTCAGGGTTACGTCAATACTGAGAGAGGGGGAATAAAAATATGGACGGAATGTTATCTCAGGATGAGATCAATGCCTTGCTGAACGGCATGGGTACTGACGATTCGCCTGCGGCGGATACGGGAAGCAGTGCAGCTGCTCCATCAGCAGGCTCCAATCAGGATCTACTGACGGACGTAGAAAAGGATGCTATAGGAGAAGTCGCAAACATCAGCATGGGCACTTCGGCCACGACTCTTTATTCCTTGGTAAACAGGAAAGTCAATATCACGACACCGGTCGTAGAACTGGCTACCTGGGACAAAGTCATAGAGGATTATGAAAGGCCCTGCGTATTTATCAGGATTCAGTATAAAGTAGGTCTGGACGGAACGAACATATTGGTTTTGAAAGAATCTGATGTCAAAATCATCACAGACCTGATGATGGGAGGAGACGGAACCAATACTGACGGGGAACTCGGTGAACTGCATCTGAGTGCAATATCTGAGGCCATGAACCAGATGATGGGTTCATCAGCCACCTCACTATCGTCCATGCTGGGCAAGATGATTGATATCAGTCCACCGGAAGCAAGCCTGGTTGATTTGAATGAATTCGACGATGGCGGTCAGCTGTCAGATTTTCTGGCAGGAACCTTTGTCAAGATTTCATTCAAAATGCAGATAGAGGATCTCGTAGACAGTAAAATCATCCAGTTATATCCGGTTGATTTTGCAAAATCATTGTATGATCACTTTATCAAAAATCAGGGAGCACCGCAGGCATCAGCCCCAGAGCCGGAACCGATTTCGATTCCTCCTGCGCCACAGCCGGGTCCGAGTATGGGCATGACGGGAATGAATGATTCCATGGGCATGGGCTCCGGAATGGGCATGCAGCAGCCAATGGGCATGGGCTCCGGAATGAACATGGGAATGGGCATGCAGCAGCCAATGGGCATGAATCCCGGAATGAATATGGGA
>CAYRJT010000292.1:0-3200 GCA_964424675.1 uncultured Lachnospiraceae bacterium | reverse complement strand
CAGCGCATGCTTTGGTGCGCATAAATTATCATGTGCGAAGCACATGATATAATGTTAAGCAAATCAGGATTGCGGAGCTGGTGAAATGATAATTGACAGACTGGAATGGCTGTTAGGCGATAAAGGCTATATAAAGTTAGAATCTCAGATGCCTGAGTATATACTGTTTTTAGCAGGAAACTTTGAAAGAGCAGAATTGATTGAAGTCATAGATCTATCAAAGGGCTACAGTATCACGCATGAACAAATGCGGATTGTTGCAGGAAATACGAAGTCAGCATTTATAGATCAGGGATATCGTGATCTTCACATGTTCACCTTGGTGTTGACTGATGCGGTCGATATGGAGCTGGAGATATGTGCATCTGATGCGGACTGCTGGGTCATTGATCTGAGCAATCATAGGATACACCCGAATGTTGAACAGGCAGAGGACTTCTATGGACTAAGAGATCTGGTAGAAAAGGCTCTGGATAATACGCTTATCATCAGGGATAGTATACAGACAGAGGATATGCCGATGGATTCTGCGGAATATCAGGAAGAGAAAACGGAAGGTCTGCTTGATGTTCTCAAAAAGAATTATACAAAAATAAACACGATCATGGTAACAATCAACGTGATCGTGTTTTTCGTACTGTCAGTTCTGGGAAATGTAGATGATGCCTCTTTTATGGCGGCACATGGAGCCATGTATGCACCATATGTATTAGAGGACGGAGAATATTACAGATTGTTTACATGCATGTTCCTGCACTTTGGAATAGACCATCTGATGGGGAACATGATTGGACTTTATTTTCTGGGAGATAATCTGGAGCGTGCAGTTGGCAAGGTGAAATACCTGCTGATCTATTTTGCAAGCGGTATCATAGCAAGTACCGGTTCTATGCTGTACTATCTGCTGCTTAGGCAGCCGGTTGTATCAGCTGGTGCATCAGGCGCGATTTTTGGTGTGATTGGTGCTTTGCTATATATTGTCATTCGCAATAAGGGAAGGCTAGAAGAACTGACTACATCAAAGATTATCATTTTTATTGTATTTTGTATTTATTCAGGGATTACGAGCAGAACGGTGGACAATGCAGCACATTTATGCGGATTGATTGCGGGATTGCTTTTGTCGGTGCTGTTATACAGAAAACGTACTTCCATCAAAAAGGACTGAGCAGTCTCGGGACGAAAAACAGACAGAGCAAAGTCAGAGACACATCAATGAGAAAAACAGAAGAAGCAAGGGAGATCAGGACAGCATGGCAATTGAAAAGGCAAGAGCGTATTTAAAAAAGTGGGGAATGGATGAACACATCATAGAATTTGATGTATCGAGTGCAACGGTGGAGCTGGCGGCAGCAGCTCTCGGGTGTGCACCGGAGAGAATTGCAAAGACATTATCATTTTATTGCGGTGATGGAGCGATTCTGGTTGTAGCCGCCGGTGATGCAAAGATTGATAATCACAAATTCAAAGAACAGTTTGGCACAAAGGCAAAGATGTTATCTTATGATGATGTGGAACCGATGACCGGACATGCGGTAGGCGGTGTCTGCCCATTCGGAATCAAGGAAGGCATTCCGGTTTATCTGGATGTGACTTTAAAACGTTTTGAAACAGTCTTTCCGGCAGCAGGCAGTGACAACAGTGCAATTGAACTGACCATTCCGCAGCTGGAGGAGTATTCAGGATACACAGCATGGGTAGACGTTTGTAAATAGAAGCAGAATGAACAGCTGAAATGATGTGACGAATGTCATGTTGACAACAGAATATCAGAGTGATATATTGAATCCATATTCAATGAACGATTATTCAGTGAAACGTCGTTCAATGTTTTGTGGATTTTTTATTGAGCAATCTATTTCATTCCGATCAGAGGAGGCAAAATGGGAATCAGAGACGAACAGAAGGAACAACGAAGAAATGAGATTATGAAGGCAGGGCTGGAGCTTTTTGTACAGAAGGGATATGCAGCGACGAAGGTTACGGACATTGCAAAAGCGGCAAATATGAGCACAGGACTGTTGTTTCATTATTTTGAGTCTAAAGAGAAGCTGTATGAGGCACTTCTTAGGGTCGGAATCAGCGGACCGAAGAGTATGATGCAGATTGAAGAGCGTGATCCGGCGAAATTCTTTGAAGAAGCCGTCAGACAGATCTTAGAATCATTAACAGAGCATCCGTTGTCAGCCAATCTGTTTATCCTGATGATTCAGGCAATCTTCTTCGAACCGCAGACGGAGAGGATGAAGGAAATGATGCAGCAGACTGCTGTAATAGAGGAATGTGTTCCACTCATTCAGTTAGGACAGTCAATGGGAGAATTTAAGCAGGGAGACCCACTTGCCCTGTCACTGACCTTCTGGTGTGCAGTACAGGGAGTGGCAATGGCATTTGCAAGAGACAGGTCGCTTCCGTTACCGGAGCCTTCCTGGTTCGTAGATATATTAAGGGAATAGAAAGAAAACAGCAAACAAAAAAATAACATGTTATGCAAATAGGAGGAAGATTGATATGAAGAAAATAGTTATTGTAGGCGGTGGTGTTACAGGATTAACCGCAGGAGTCTATGCACAGAAGTATGGCTTCGAAAGTGTAATTTACGAGAAACATCGTATCGTAGGAGGGCAGTGTACCGGCTGGGACAGACAGGGGTATCACATTGATAATTGCATTCACTGGCTGACAGGAAGCAAGCCGGGTACGGATCTGTATGACTCCTGGGTAGAGACAGGCGTACTCGGACCAGATGTGGAACTGATACACATTCCTTATTTCGGAGTATATGAAATAGATGGCATCACGATTACATTATGGAAGGATACGAAGAAGCTGCGCAAGGAATTAAAGGATATCTCTCCTGAGGATGCAGTGCTGATTGATGAACTGATTGATGACATTGTGGCCGGAGCCTCCATGGATATGCCGGCTAAGGTTCCGACGGATATGCTGTCTCTTAAGGAGATGATTACACTTGGAAGAAAGTGTATGCCTGCCGGGAAGATTATGAAGAAGTATCAGAAGATTAGCTGCAAAGAGTATGGTATGCGTTATCATCATCCTGCACTGCAGAAGCTGTTCGCATATTCTATGCCGGAAGGATACAGTATCACAGCCTTTGTGATGTCTATGGCAACTGTCTGTAGTGGAGATGGTGATATTCCAAAGGGAGGCAGCCGTGCGATGGCACTGCGTATGGCAGC
>CAYRJT010000291.1:0-3204 GCA_964424675.1 uncultured Lachnospiraceae bacterium | reverse complement strand
TGAAAACCATCGCTGAGTCCATACATCATATGCAGCTTTTGAGGACCTGCACATCCCGAAATTTCTATGATTCCCTTGGATTTTCTGAGTCCTGCACCGGCCTCTTCATATTCCGCCAGCTGCTTCAGAGGTTCTGTTAATGCCTCCACCTGATCACCTATTCTTCTACTGCATTCTTCTTATTATATTGGTTCATCGCCTTATCTATTCCCTCGGTGATGATCATTTTAACCGCTTCTGTTGCCTGAATCATGGTTCCGTCCATGATCTCACGTTCACTGCCTGAAAAATGACCCAGCACATAATCTGCCAGATCATAGCCCTTCGGCTTTTCTCCGACTCCAACCCTGATCCTCATAAAGTTTTCTGTCCCCAGCTGCGAAATGATACTCTTCATACCGTTATGCCCGCCTGCGGTGCCATGCTTACGAACCCGCAGCATACCAAGATCCAGACTGACATCGTCGAAAATGACAATCAGCTCTGTCTCCACATTTATTTTATAATAATCCACCAGTTCGCGAATGCTCTCGCCACTCAGATTCATATAAGTCTGCGGCATCGCCAGAACGACCTTCTGTCCTTCTATCATACCTTTACCGCACAGAGCCTTATGTTTCTTTGTTTCTGCCACAATGTTATATCGATCTGATAACACCTCTATCACGTCAAACCCGATATTGTGTCTGGTATTTTTATATTCACTCTTTGGATTGCCCAGTCCCGCAATGATATACATATCTGTTCCGTCTCCTTATCAGTATTTTTCATTATAGCATATTGCAAAAACCGCGGAAAGAAATATTTTCTTTCCGCGGTTTTTTTGCTGAACTAATCTAATATTATTCAGTTGCCACAGACTCCACTTGAAGTGCTCTCTCATAGCTCTCCAGTATAATCTTCTGAAGCGTCTCTCTTGTTCCAGAATTGATAGGATGTGCGATATCGCGATATTCACCATCGGATGCCTTACGACTCGGCATTGCTATAAACAATCCCTTTTCGCCTTCGATTACTTTTATGTCATGAACTACAAATTCATCATCCAACGTAATCGAAACCACAGCCTTCATTTTGCCTTCTTTTGCCACTTTTCTTACGCGTACATCTGTAATCTTCATCGTATCGTCTCCCTTCTCGGTCAGCAAGCCCTTCTGCCTGCCTATGGAACTGATTTCTCTCTGTTACAATACATACCTTTCGTTCTTCTCCAGCACAATTTTAATGTCGTCCTCCCCGCAATAATAAGAATTGGCACGTATTGTATCACGGCTTTCTACAATACAATTCTCAATATGCGTATTATCTCCTATATAAACGTCATTTAATATAATGGAGTTTTTGATAAAGCAGTTATTTCCTACAAAAACCTTCTTGAAGATTACCGAATCCTCTACCGTACCATTTACGATACAGCCACTGCTGATCAGGGAGTTCCGGATATTCGCTCCTACATTGTACTTGGCAGGTGGCAGATCATCCACCTTGGAGTACACATCCGGATACTGCCTGAAAAAGTAATTTCTAATCTCCGGCTTCAGGAAATCCATATTCGTCTTAAAATAATCCTCAACTGATGCGATATTGCTCCAGTAATCCTTAATCTTATACGCAAATATACGCTTCATATTCTTATAACGGATCAATACATCGCGGACAAAGTCATATCTGTCCTCTTCTGCGCATTTCTCAATCAGTTCGATGAGCTGTCTTCTTCTGATCACATAGATGCCGCAGGAGATCGTATTGGATTTTGCTACCATTGGCTTTTCTTCAAACTCTTCAATACGGGATTCCTCATTCATCTTAACGATGCCAAATCTTTCTACATCCTCCTCCGGTCCGATATCCTTGCAGATAACTGTAATATCAGCCTTCTTCTCAATATGGTACTCCAGTACCTTATTGTAGTCCATTTTATAGATACCGTCTCCTGATGCTATCACTACATAGGGTTCATGGGAACTCTTCAGAAAATTCAAATTCTGGAAGATAGCATCTGCCGTACCGCGATACCAGGAACTGTTTTCCTGCGTTACCGTAGGAGTGAATACAAATAATCCACCCTGTTTACGTCCGAAATCCCACCATTTTGAAGAACTCAGATGCTCATTCAGACTTCTGGCATTGTACTGCGTAAAAACAGCCACCTTCTGAATATGAGAATTGCTCATGTTGCTTAGAGCAAAATCGATACTTCTATAGCTTCCTGCCACAGGCATTGCTGAAATAGCTCTTTTCTTGGATAATTCCTTCATTCTGAAACTGTTGCCGCCTGCTAATACGATTCCTATTGCTCTCATGCTTCGTCACCTGCCTTAATCAATGATTTTCCACTTGGGAGTAAACCGTTCTGGTAATCAGATGGTTCTGTTTTGCCCGAGATAACCGTATTCTTTCCAACGTTGATTCCTGCAGGAATTTCAGAATTCTCTCCGATGGTCACAAGTCCGTTTGCATAGATATTCGGATCTGTCTCATTCGGTACTTCATCACCTATTCCTAAATGAACATTGTTCTGAACGACAACATTCTCTGCAATGATTGCTTTATTCAGTTCGCAGTTATCCCCTATCACCACTTCATTCATGATAATGGAATCTCTGACAACTGTATTCTTTCCTATCGTCACACCACAACCTATCACAGAATTGTAAATCCTGCCGTAAATGTTCGCACCCTCACCAATGATGCACTTTTCTACGACACTGTCTCCGGATATGTACTGCGGAGGCAGGATATCACTCTTCGTATAGATCTTCCAGTACTCTTCATATAAATTAAACTCGGGAATGATATCAATCAGCTCCATATTTGCTTCCCAATAGGAGTTGAGCGTTCCGACATCCTTCCAATATCCATTATATTCATAAGCAAAGAGACGTCCGCCATTCTCATGGCAATACGGAATCACATGCTTGCCAAAATCCAGTGCCGGCTGCTCAGCCTTCGCAATCAATGCCTGCTTTAATATCTTCCAGTTAAATATGTAAATGCCCATAGATGCAAGATTGCTGCGCGGATTCTCTGGCTTCTCTTCAAAATCTACAATTTTTCTGTTTTCATCTGTGATAACAATACCAAATCGCTTGGCTTCCTCGAGAGGAACCGGCATCGCCGCCAATGTTACGTCAGCATTATTTGCCTTATGGAAGTCCAGCATGACTTCATAGTCCATCTTGTATATATGATCTCCTGATAATA
>CAYRJT010000290.1:0-3206 GCA_964424675.1 uncultured Lachnospiraceae bacterium | reverse complement strand
CACTCTATAAATTACTATACAAGACATTATTATAAAAATCAATCATCTTTTTCACGGATTCTCAATCTTTTTCAACAGTTCTCCAGCATCCGATGCTGCCTCGTCATAATCAATTTCATCAATGTCATTTGCAATTTTTTGTATTGCCCCGGCCAAATCTTCGTCCACCCTGACCGTTAGTAATTCTGACACTGTCTGCTCTGCCTGTTTCAGGTCAAAATCATCCAGATAGACGATGATTTGTCTGATCAAAGCAGCCGTTTCTGTTCTGGACAAATATGCTGATGCTTCTGTCGTCTGAGGTTGATTCTTCCGAAAAGCATCCAGTGCCCCGGCTACTTTTTCGTATTCTTCTGTTAATGCAGGGGTCATACTGATGATTTTGTCTGATTCACCTGCTTTTCCGCACTGTTCCAGTTCCAATGCCATGTCTGGCAGTCTGACTGCACCGATGCTCTTTGAAATGCTTTTTAACGCATGTACTTCAATGGTATAGCGCTTGATATCCAGCTTTTCTGCATAATCCTTGATATCAGTTATCTTTCCGGCAGCTGACTCCCTGAACTCTCTCAGAATATTGGCATAGCTCTGGGGATCATTGCCCATATAAGAAAAGCCTGTCTTGATATCAATGATATCAGGGCTCAATGCATTCAGCCGCTCCATGATCAGTTCATCATCATGGTCAAGATCTGATATTTGGCTTTCTCCCGATTTTCCATCCTTTGCTGCTGCGTCAGGCTGTGGTTTTTCGATTTTTTCTTTTGGAAGCCATTTCTTCAGAGCAGCACTGATTTCACGCATTTCTATCGGTTTTGCTACAAAATCATTCATACCGCATTTCAAAAACATTGATCTCGCACCACTGACAGCATTGGCACTCAATGCTATAATCGGGAGCTTCTTAAAATATGCGCCCTCCATCTGCCGGATCAGCTTCGTTGCATCAATGCCATCCATCTCCGGCATCATATGATCCATAAATACAATATCATACTGATTTTTGTGTACCAGCTCCAGTGCTTCTGAACCGCTCTTCGCAGTTGTGATCTTCATCAGCAGCGGTTTTAACAGTCCCTCGGCAACCATCAGATTCATATCATTATCATCTACAATCAGTATCGAGGCCTTTGGCGCACTAAAGGACAGTCCGTCATCCTTAACCTGAAACCGCTCAACACCGCAGGCTTTAAAATCAACCAGACCATTCTCATCCGGTTTGGTACTGTGTTCTTGTGAAATACAGGAAATATCTACAGCCACTCTTTGAGGAATATGTACCGTAAATGTACTGCCCACACCATAGGTCGACTCAAATTCGACCGAGCCGTTCATAAGGCGTGTCATTTTATCTACGATAGCCAGTCCCAGTCCTGTACCTTCTACATTCCTGTTCTTGTATGTATCTACCTGATTGAATGATTCAAACAGCATTGCCTTATCTTCTTCTTTAATGCCGATTCCGGTATCACTGATCCTGATATTTAACACAATCTCCTGATCCTTCCGTTCGAAATCCACATAGATGCCAACGGTTCCCTCTTTTGTATATTTCGCCGCATTGTTCACAAGATTCAGCAGAATCTGCTTGATTCTCCCGTCGTCTCCGATCAGCTTGTACGGAATATCCGGATTGATTCTCGTAATCAGCTGCAGATTCTTTTCTACAATTTTTTGCTCCGTCATATTGACAACATCATTGATGACAGACAAAATCTCATATTCAACCGGCAGTACTTCCATCTTTCCCGATTCTATCTTTGAAAAGTCAAGAATATCATTAATAATCGCCAGCAGACTGTTGCCTGCTGTTCTGATGCGTTCAATATAGTCTCTCTCGTCCTCCGGCAGGTTTCCACGCAGTGCGATCTCGGACATGCCGATAATGGAGTTCATAGGGGTTCTGATCTCATGACTCATATTCGCCAGAAAGATGCTCTTTGCCTGATTAGCCTTATCTGCAGCCTGCTTGCTCTCCTCTAGCGTTCTGTAGACTTCCATCTCCTTTGTCATATCATAGATAAACGTAATCGTACAGATCTGCTCATCAAAATCATCATATATAATAGACGATGCCGCCTTACAGGTCTTCCCGTTTACTTTACACACAACATCAGATTCCCATGACCGCTTTTTGTTCAATGCCATGGACTGTATATATTCCTTGGAAAACCGTGTATCAAAAAAATCCATAACTGATCTGCCGCATACCTCATTGGCTCCGGCATCCAGAAACTCATAGGCCGCCTCATTGGCCATGGCGATTGTCAGATCATACTTCGTAATAAAAATAGGACTTTTTACAGACATAAAAAGATAATCTGCAACATTCTCCACAGATATGTCAAATGCTTCACATTTCTTAGTAATGACATATAAAATCATAAAGGCAACAAATGCTCCGATACTGCTTCCCGGAAAGGAAACCGTTCCGAAAAACACAGGAAAGATCGTGTCAGACAGGCATCCCAGTGTTACTACAATGCCATACTGGCTGAAGTAACGAATCAGCTGTTTATTTCTACGGAACCTCGTTTTGTTCTTCCACTTACGACAAATATCATAAAAGATGCAAAGGCAGATACCTATAAAGACCAGTTGAACCAGCCTTGCAATTGAAAAATGGCTTCTATAATAATACCCATACTTCGTAACAACAAACTCAACAGAATTTTTGGCACATACAAACGGGAGAATCATTGCAGAGATGAAATAAAGAATATGACACATGATACGACGCTTCTTTGAATTCATACCAGACAATACAGATATATAGTTTGCAGAAGAAGGGATAAAGCCAAATACTCCGATCAAAGCAAGTGTTCTGGCAAAATAAGCATATCCAGGGCGATAGCACTGACTCATCCATGCATATCCAAAATCCCATAAGAAAACAAATATGGACACAAAAAACAAAGCACGGTTTGTCCCGGACTTTGGATTTCTCATAAATGCTCTTCCTCCTATGAGCAGTGATACCACTCCCATGATCAGAATCGCATTTGAAATAATTGAAGCAAGTGCAAAATTGATAACCATACAGTCTATGCTCCCTTTTGGTACTTGATATCACAGAAATATTTCCTATGATACGAAAAAAGACCTCTCGCGAATCGAGAGGTCTTCATAAATTGCTTAGTCTGCTTTGATAATCTCTTTCTTGTTATAAGATCCGCACGCTTTGCATACTCTATGTGGTACCATTA
>CAYRJT010000289.1:0-3241 GCA_964424675.1 uncultured Lachnospiraceae bacterium | reverse complement strand
TGGGCGCACTGGCACTCTCCATCGGTATTGCGATTCAGAATTTTCCGGAGGGAGCAATCATCTCCATGCCTCTGCGGGCAGAGGGCGTGAGCAAGGGAAAGGCATTCCTGCGTGGTCTGTTATCAGGCATTGTTGAGCCGATTGGCGCCCTGTTAACGATTCTGGCAGCCGGACTGGTTGTACCGCTCTTACCGTATCTGCTGAGCTTTGCTGCCGGAGCCATGATGTATGTAGTCGTAGAAGAGCTTGTCCCGGAGATGTCAGAAGGCAAGCATTCCGATACAGGTGCTATCTGCTTTGCAGTCGGTTTTATCCTGATGATGGCGTTAGATGTGGCACTGGGGTAGAATCTTATCGCTGATCTGCCTCAGCAATCCACTTCGCAATATGTGTGAACTGAATCTCCAGCCTGCCGTCATAGATATTGACCGGAACCGGCTGATCCAGACCATAAATCATCATACACATTTCACTTTCAAAGAAATATACCATAAGTTTTTCAAGGTAGGGGTCAAGAATCCAGTATTCTCTGACGCCTGCTTTTTCATATTTATCAAGCTTTCTGACACAGTCCTTCCTGCGCGTTGAGGGTGAGATGACTTCGAGGATAAAGTCAGGACAGCCATAGATACCCCAGGCTTCTACTTTTTCTTTTTGACACAGAATGGCGACATCGGGCTGCACCATCGTTTTTTCATCACAGTCAAGCTGCACATCAATGGGTGAGATGAGAGGCTCACAGGAACTGTTGTGATCCATGATGAAGTTTGCAATCTGGCGATATATTTCGCCAACAATTCTCTGATGCAGATGGGTAGGTGCTGCCATATCATAGAAAACACCGTCAATCAGCTCTACACGCTGCTCATCCGGAAGTGCACGATAATCGTCAACAGTATAGCCACCTTGCCTGTCCACGGCATACTGTGCAGGTTCATGAAAGCAGTTTGCTTCCGTGAACATCTTTTCCAGTGCCAGCAGTGTATCGTATCTGGGACTGCTCGTTTCTCCGTTGAATACCTTCTGCAGTGTGCCAAGTGGTACGCCTGACAGCTCGGACATCTGGGCGTAGGTATAACCCTTTTCTTTTTTTCTTCTTTTCATTTCTTCAATGTTCATATGCTGTACCTCCCGAAAAACAACCGTAATATATTCTTTGTAATGCAATTATACAATATAACAAACCAAATATCAACCGTTTACGGATAAACTAATTGATTTGATCAATGATAGAAAACGTTAATATTATTAGGTGAATACCTTGGCATTTTTCTTCATTTCATGTACAATATCAGTTAGAAATGCAGGAGGAAATAGTACATGACATATTCATATCTGGAGTTGTTAAGCTATCTGATTATTTATTCTATGCTCGGCTGGGCGGTGGAGACATGTGTTGTGGCAGTCAGTGAGAGACGTTTTTGCAACAGAGGTTTTCTTTCATTGCCGATGCTGTTATCACGCGGTATTACGATGGTTCTTCTGATTATTCTTTTACCGACGCTGGTGTATCATTATATCTTGCAATTTATTGTGGTACTGGTCATTTCTTCTGTTGTTGAATACATATCCAACCATGCGGCAAGACGGTTGAGCAGAAAGGGAACCTTCGGATACTCAGATGCATCCATATTTGAGGCAAATGTAAAAGGCTTTCTGTATTCTATGATTTTGGCCGGGTGTTATTATGCAGTTTACCTGATGATTCATCCATTCATATTTTTATTGATCCATATGATTCCTGCGACAGTGGCATGGATTGCATGTATCATACTTCTGGTGCTCATGCTGGCAGACCTGATTTCAATCATATATGCAGTGCAGAAGAATCGAAAGAGAACCTATGCAGAGGAATATCAGAAGAAGCACTTAGAGGAAAGAAAAAGACTCGGTGAGAAGCTTTATCGTCTGGTGTGGGACCGAATAGATCATGCTTACCCGGATATGGAGACACAGGGAAATGAACAGGAGAAGTATGTATTTGCAAAAGGCATCTGCCCCGATAAGGTGATCTGGATTTTCTTCATCTGTTCACTTTGTGGAGATATGATAGAGACTTTTTTTGTCAGGGCTACGTCAGGTGTGTGGATGAGCAGATCTAGTGTGATTTATGGCCCGTTCAGTATTGTATGGGGATTCGGAGCAGCTGTTCTGACCATTGTACTGCAGCGCCTTGCGGGCAAAGCGGATCGGTATGTATTCGTTGCTGGCTGCATCCTTGGCGGAACCTATGAGTATATGTGCAGCGTGTTTACGGAAGTTTTTTTCGGTACGAAATTCTGGGACTACAGCAATATGCCGTTTAATATCGACGGTAGGACAAATCTGCTGTTCAGCATCTTCTGGGGACTTCTGTCGGTCATATGGATGAAAGTCTGTTATCCTGCACTCAGCAGGCAAATTGAGAGAATACCGGCATTAACCGGTAAGATCATCACATGGGTATTCATGCTTTTTATGATCTGCAACGCACTATTATCCGCAATGGCAATGGTACGTTATACAGAACGGGCGCAGAATCCGGAACCGCAAAATGCTGTTGAAATCTTTTTGGATGAGCAATATGACGATGCTTTTATAGAGCACTTATGGCCTAACATGGTGGTTCAAAAATAGAGGGGGAAGACAGGAACATGAAAACACTAAAGAAATACTCATCATCCATGATTATGCTTGCGATTTTTGAAACAATTGCTGTCACATTGTGGCTAAGCCTGGACAATATCTTTTATTTATTTAACTTTTCTTATATCGGCATATTTCTGGCACTGGGCTTATTCCTTTTCACAAGGAAATATAAGCACGCCAGACTGGTCGTACAGCTTGGAGTAGGGATGTACATGTTGGTCTATCTGGGAATCATCTGTCAGGAAAATATGCAGATTGAGGGTTTCTGGTATTACCTTTTTCTGGGGGTATTTGAGGCAGCGACGATTCACTATGTAGTGGCGAAAATCTTCGGACCGCTTGTGTTCGGCAGAGGCTGGTGCGGGTTTGCATGCTGGACGGCAATGATTCTGGATCTGCTTCCCTTTAAACAGCCGGAGCATGATCAGGCTACAGGAGATGCGAGAAGAAAACGCTACGGATGGATTCGATATGTTGTTTTCTCGGTGGCACTTTTATTTGTAGGAGCACTATTCGTATTTCAGGTGCCGGACAAGGAGCATGTCATGTTTGTCAGCTTTCTTGTGGGCAATCTCCTTTATTATGCTGTGGGCATCACATTGGCATTTGTATT
>CAYRJT010000288.1:0-3242 GCA_964424675.1 uncultured Lachnospiraceae bacterium | reverse complement strand
GGAAGTGCTGACTCCGGCAGTGCTACATAACCACATTGATCACATTTGACAATCGGAATCGGTTCTCCCCAGTAGCGTTGTCTGGAAAATACCCAGTCACGCAGCTTGAAGTTTACCTTCTTCTCTCCGATGCCCTTCTCTGTCAGAAATTCTGTAATCTTCTTTTTGGCATCTGTTACTTCAAGACCGTTTAAGAAGTCTGAATTCACAAGCACGCCTGTTGCAACATCTGTAAATGCCGCTTCATTGATGTCTACTTCTTCTCCGTTCTTTGCCACTACCTGAATGAGCGGAAGATTGAATTTCTTGGCAAATTCCCAGTCACGGTCATCATGTGCCGGAACTGCCATAATTGCGCCGGTTCCATATGTCATTAATACATAATCAGACACCCATACCGGAATCTCTTTTCCGTTAACGGGATTGATTGCCGTAAATCCGTCAATATTGACACCTGTTTTCTCTTTTGCCAGCTCTGTACGCTCGAAATCAGACTTTTTAGCCGCCATCTCACGATAAGCGATGATCTCATCCCAGTTCTTGATGGTATCCTTATATTTATCAAGGAACGGATGCTCCGGTGACACAACCATGTAGGTTGCGCCGAAAAGTGTATCCGGTCTGGTTGTATAGATACGCAGCTTGTCTTCTTTATCCTTCAGTGCAAAGTCAACCTCTGCACCCTCTGAACGTCCGATCCAGTTCTTTTGTGACACCTTGACACGTTCCACATAATCAACAGTATCCAGTCCCTCTAACAGCTTGTCTGCATACTCTGTGATTTTCAACATCCACTGGCTCTTGACCTTACGGACAACTTCACTGCCGCAGCGTTCACAGACACCGTTCACCACCTCTTCATTGGCCAGTCCGACCTTACATGAGGTACACCAGTTAATCGGCATCTCTGACTTATAGGCAAGTCCTGCATTGAATAATTTGAGGAAGATCCACTGTGTCCATTTATAATAATTGATATCGGTCGTATTCACTTCTCTTTCCCAGTCAAAGGAATAACCGAGCGAATGTAACTGACCCTTGAAGCGTTCCACATTATTCTTGGTTACGATTCTCGGATGAATGTGATTCTTAATAGCATAGTTTTCAGTCGGCAGACCAAATGCATCCCATCCCATCGGATACAACACGTTATAGCCCTGCATTCTCTTCTTACGGGCAACAATATCGAGTGCCGTGTATGGTCTCGGATGTCCTACATGAAGTCCCTGTCCTGACGGATAAGGGAACTCAACCAGTGCATAATATTTCGGCTTTGAGTAATCATCTGAAGTCTGAAATGCATGTTCATCATCCCATACCTTCTGCCATTTTTGTTCTACTTCTCTGTGATTATATGGTACTGCCATGTTACATTCCTCCAATAGTATTTCGTCTAGTCCCTAAAATTCTACTCATAATATTCCCTTTTGTCAAGGAAAACAACCCTTTTCATCTCATATGAAAGAACGTAAAAAGAACTGCAGTCTATCGAGTGATATCGAATGTACTACAGTCCTTTTTCACTTGTCTTATCTATTATGCATCTGCATTGTCTACCAGTTTATCAGCTCTTGCTATAATTTCCTTCTCCTGTACATCAGAAGGAGCCTGCTCATAACGGGTGAACTCATACTCGAAATCGCCACGTCCGCCGGTCATGGAACGTAGATCTGTGCAGTATCCGTGCAAGCCTGTCATCGGAAGATCTGCCTCGATGGTCTGCTTGCCGTTGCCGACCGGGTTCATACCGAGCACACGGCCACGGCGCTTGTTCAGGTCGCCCATGACATCTCCTGTATAGTTATCCGGAACAGTGACCTTCAGCTTCGCAATCGGCTCCATCAGAATCGGGCCTGCTTCCATAAAGCCCTTCTTGAATGCCTGAATCGTTGCCATCTTGAATGCCTGTTCAGAAGAGTCTACCGGATGATAGCTTCCATCATATAGGATTGCCTTCACGCCGACTACAGGATAGGCTGCCAGAGGTCCCTTCAGGACTGACTCTGCAAGTCCCTTTTCCACTGCCGGGAAGAAGTTCTTCGGAACGGCTCCACCGACTACGACCTGTTCAAACTCATATGCCTTCTCCAGATCTCCCAGAGGCTCAAATCTCATCTTAACGTGTCCGTACTGTCCGTGTCCGCCTGACTGTTTCTTGAACTTGCTCTCTACATCAGAATTCTTCTTGATGGTCTCACGGAATGCTACCTTCGGCTGTGACAGTTCGATTTCAACCTTATAGACATTCATCAGCTTACTTGCCACTACCTCGAGATGCTGGTCTCCCATACCATAAAGTAATGTCTGTCTGTTCTCGCCGTCATTGACATTTAACAGTGTCAGATCCTCATTCATCATCTTTGATAAAGCACCTGAAATCTTATCAATATCAGCCTTATTCTTAGCCTTATATCTCATACATGTGTAAGGTTTGCTGATCTCTGTCTTGCCGTATTTGATTGGTGTTGCCTTTGTGCACAGCGTATCACCGGTTCTGGCTGCTGACAGTTTCTGGATGGCACCGATATCTCCGGCATGCAGCTCCTTCACTTCTATCGGCTTGTTTCCCTGCAGGACAAACAGCTTTGATACTCTTTCCTCTGTCTCCTTATCCTCATTAAAAATCGTATCGTCAGACTTAAATACACCTGAGCAAACCTTAATCAAAGAATATTTACCAATAAAGGGATCTACAATGGTCTTCCAGATATAAGCTGACTTCGGTTTGGAGAAGTCATAATCTGCTTCAAAGATCTCGTTTGTCTTCATATTGATGCCTGCAACCTTACGCATATCAGGACTCGGGAAATATTTGATAATATCATCGATCAGTGTAAAGACACCCTGACACAATACATTAGAGCCCATGGAAATTGGAACAATGCTGCCGTCAAATACACTGACGCGCAGTGCAGAACGAATCTCTGCCTCCGAGAATGTCTCTCCTCCGAAGTATCTTTCCATAAAGTCTTCACTCGTCTCTGCAACAGCTTCCATCAGTGCATCTCTGCAGATCTGCAGATTTGGCTCTGAATACTCAGGAATATCACAAGGCACGACCTCGCCTTTATCTGTCCATCTGTTTCCTGTCTCGCTGACAACATTGACATAGCCTACAAACTTCTCGTTTTCTCTGATAGGCAGATGGAATGGTGCAATCCTCTTACCATACTTTGCAGTCAGATCTTCCACTACCTGTCTGTAACTTGCATTGTCAACATCCATATCTGTAACAAAGAACA
>CAYRJT010000287.1:2771-3258 GCA_964424675.1 uncultured Lachnospiraceae bacterium | reverse complement strand
GCCTCTACGGTTATCTTTGGCAGAGCATCGAACATGGCCTCCAGGGATATCATATGCTGCTCTAATGCTCCCGCATCACGCAGTGCTTCAACCTGAGATAACGTCAAAGCATCCTCCAGCAGAAACCTGCCTGCCTTTGTCCTTATTAATTCCTTCATCGCTGCACCGACGCCCAGCTTTTGACCGATATCATGGCACAGAGTTCTGATATAAGTACCCTTGGAACATGAAACCTCTATCGTGATCTCTGGTAAATGAATATCCAAGATACGGATTTCCTCTATTTCTACTGTTCTTGCTTTCCGCTCCACCTCAATACCGGCGCGAGCCAGCTCGTATAGCTTCTTTCCATTTACCTTCAATGCCGAATACATCGGTGGAATCTGTTGGTAAGTGCCCACATAACTCATAATTGCAGCACATGCCGCATCCTGCGTGATATTCACCATATCACTTTCCTGTGCACTCGTCAGCACCGTTCCGGACA
>CAYRJT010000287.1:0-2761 GCA_964424675.1 uncultured Lachnospiraceae bacterium | reverse complement strand
CGTCTTACTATGATCCGTCAGCATATCACACAGCTTTGTTGCCCTGCCGACGCAAACAGGAAGCACTCCTGTTGCATCAGGATCCAAAGTTCCGGTATGCCCGATCTTCTTTTGATGCAGAATCCCCCGCAGCTTTGCAACAACGTCATGGGAGGTATAGCCTTTTTCCTTGTAAATATTCAGAATGCCGTCCATTACTGCTCCATTTTTCTGTTCTTGTTACTGCATTTGTTTTTCAATCTGTGCAGATAAATTATTGACTACATCATGAAAGGTTCCGTTCATTGTACAGCCGGCAGCGCGGATATGTCCGCCTCCGCCAAACATAGTCGCCACCTTCGCCACATCCACGACACGGTTTGAGCGCATGCTGACCTTAAACTCCTGAAATCCTGTTTCATGCAGGAATATCGCACATTCCACGCCTCTTGTAATACGCAGCTGATTCACAATTCCCTCTAGCGATCTCGGCAATGCTTCATAAAAATCCATCGTTTTACGGTCTACCATACTGACAATACACTTTCCATCCATAATCAGAAAGCTTTCTAACAATGCACGCCCTAAGATCTGGTTCGCAATGTAGGATTTCTGATAAAATGTCCTGTCAATGATTCCGCTCCTGTCAAAGTCAAACGAGGCCAGTACACTGACCGCCTGAAATGTCTTCGGTGAGGTACTCTCGTATTGAAATACCCCTGTGTCATGTACGATTCCTACAAAGATTGATTCTGCCATATGAACATCCAGATCGTCTCTGTCAATCAGATCAAAAATCAGCTCACAGGTTGAGCTTGCTGTCGGTACGATATAGTTGATATCGGCAAATCCGGAATTGCTGATGTGGTGATCCACACAGATCGTTTTGCCTGCCCCTTCGTAATACCGGGCAGCATCGCCAAGTCTTCCCTCGTCTCCGCAGTCCAGTGCAATGAATACGTCATATGTCATTTCCTTATCATATGCACTGTTAATACAATCAAAACCCTTCAGAAAGGAAAAAACCTCTGATGGCTGTTCCAGATACAGATCAACCTCTGCCTCCGGCATAATTTTTTTAACATACTGATACATCGCAGTATTGGCACCGACGCAGTCGCCATCAGGACGCATGTGTCCTGATATTGCGATGCTCCGGGCGTCTTTTAATTCTTTTTTTAAATCTATCATTTATCATTCACCTTTATTCACTTCGTCAATTAGCTTTGACATATTGATACCATACTCAAGTGATGTGTCCAGAATAAAGTGAATCTCCGGTGTGTGGCGCAGATTCAGCGTCTTTGCCAGATTCTTTCGGATAAATCCCATAGCGCTTTCCAGCCCTGCTATCGTATCCAGCTGCGCAGCATGATCTCCCAATGCACTGATCCAGACCTTACAGGTCTTCAGATCTGTTGCCACCTCGACTGCTGTCACCGAAGTCACAGGACCGACACGCGGATCCTTGATTTCTGTACGGATGATATCCGCCAGCACTTTCTGTACCTCACCATTGAGTCTGGTGTTTTTGATACTGTTTTTTCTCATATGATTTACCTCGGCACTTCTACCATAGTATAGGCTTCTACCTGATCCAGTTCCTGAATATCATTAAAGCCGTCAAATACAAGACCACATTCGAATCCTGCCTTCACTTCTTTCACATCGTCCTTGAATCTCTTCAATGATGCTAACGGGCCTTCAAAGACCTGCTCACCCTCTCTGGTAATTCTGACAGAGCAGCCTCTCTGGAAAATACCATCCAGCACATAGGAGCCTGCAATGTTTCCGATACCGGATGCCTTGAAGATTTGTCTGACTTCTCCATGTCCGAGTACTTTTTCCTCAAATACAGGATCCAGCATACCCTTCATGGCTGCCTCTACATCCTCGATGGCCTTGTAAATCACATTGTACAGTCTGACATCAACACCCTCTGTCTCAGCAGTTGCCTTCGCTGTTGCATCCGGTCTGACATTGAATCCGATGATGATCGCATTGGATGCAGATGCAAGAATCACATCTGACTCATTGATGGCACCTACACCGCCATGGATGACCTTTACAACCACTTCATCATTTGTCAGCTTCAGCAGACTTTCCTTCACAGCCTCCACTGATCCCTGTACATCTGCCTTGATGATGATACTGAGTTCCTTCAGATTGCCTGCCTGAATCTGCGTAAACAGATCATCCAGTGACAGCATCTTCGCCTTTGTATCATCCAGCATCTTCACACGACCCTGAGAAATAAATGTTGCGGCAAAGCTTCTGGCTTCTTTATCATTCTCGGGTGCCACAAAGATATCTCCTGCTGCCGGCACATCACCCAGTCCGAGAATCTCTACCGGAGTAGACGGGCCTGCCTCCTTGACACGTTTGCCCTTATCATCGATCATGGCTCTGACCTTACCATGACAGCTGCCCGCTGCAATGAAGTCACCAACCTTTAATGTTCCCTTTTGTACAAGGACTGTAGCAACCGGTCCGCGTCCCTTATCCAGCTCTGCCTCAATGACAAGACCTCTGGCCTTTCTCTTGGCATTTGCTTTCAGCTCCAGAATATCTGCTGTTAACAGAATCATTTCCAGCAGCTGTTCGATACCCTCGCCTGACTTCGCTGATACGGGAGCAAAGACTGTACTTCCGCCCCAGTCTTCCGGAATCAGCTCATACTCTGCCAGTTCCTGCTTTACCTTGTCTATGTTCGCACTTGGCTTATCTATCTTATTCACTGCAACGATGATTTCAATGCCTGCAGCCTTTGCATGATTGATTG
>CAYRJT010000286.1:0-3274 GCA_964424675.1 uncultured Lachnospiraceae bacterium | reverse complement strand
GATATTGATTGGCATCGCCAGACCGATCGCTGCAGAGTTTACATTTTTTCTTGGTGTTCCGGTCATGTTTGGAGCGGGTCTGATGGAGATGGTTGATTTCGGCTTTCATTATTCTACACAGGAGATTATCATTCTGTTGATTGGCATGATTGTTTCCTTTGTTGTTTCACTGGCAGTGATCAAATTCCTGATGGGTTACATTAAGAAGCATGACTTTAAGGTGTTCGGCTGGTACAGGATTGTTCTGGGTGTTCTGGTTTTACTGTATTTTTCATTGCTGGCGTGAATGAACCAATCAAAAGAGACAATCATGTCAGACAAAGAATACGGTTAATTATGGGGACGCTGCTTGAAAATACAAATTAATTATGAATATTTTGTGAAATGATTAAATTTATTAAATTTATATTACATATGGGTTTGTAAAAGTGCTGAAAATATGATAAACTGATATAGTTTTGGACGTATTCTATATCAGAAAGTTGGATAACGATGCAATGTAAGAACTGTGGAGGGGAATTACCTGCAGGAACCGACAGATGTTATTACTGTGGGCTGCAACTACATCGAAGAAAATTAACAAAGGAAGAGAAGGCAATCAGGCAGAGAATGAGAAATCGACAGGTAAGAAGGGCGAAGGTTCTGCTCGTCGCAGGAGCTGGTGTGCTGTGTCTCATAGTGGCTGCATTGATTTATTTTAATGTCTTTTTTTCGTATGCAACAATTGATATGAAGGATTGCGTGACAGTACAGTATTCAGGCTATCATTCAAACGGAAGTGTTGCAGTGATACTGAATCAGGATAAGATCAAGAAAATACTTGACAATGCGTACAGCAGATACCGTGTGGTTCCTGTACATTTTCAAGAGCATGATCAGGCAGAGTATGAGTCTTTATATGACAGCATAGCGTGTGTGGTCGATAAAACCGAGAATTTACAGAATGGGGACAAAATCACCCTTTCCTTCAATTATGATAAAAAGCTTGCAGATAAGCTGAAGGTGGAGTGCTTGGCCAAGGAACAGAAAATGGTCATAGAAAACCTGCCGGAGGCTCAGGTTGTCAGTCAGGATGATCTGTTTGACATGATTGAGGTCAAGATGACGGGGGCATCTCCGGAAATCGCTGTAGAAATCGTTAAGAATACACAGGATTCGTTTTTGCAGTCAGTATTATTCTCTGTAGAACCCAGCAAGCTGTATTATAAAGAGGGCGATGCCATTACAGTAAAGGCTTCATGGGATGAAGCAGCTGCAGTGAAGGCCAATATCAAAATTGATGCAGATCCGGCAGATTGCAGCAAAACCTATCCTATTGAGGGATTTGATCAGTATCTGTCTGCAGCGGATCAGATTCCGAACGAAATGATCGAAGAAGCCAATGATGCGGGAAAGGCAATCTTTAGGGAAGCAAATGCAAATGAATATGGACAGCGTGTCTTTACCGAGGCTGGAATCGTCGTAGACTGGACAGGTGGTAAGACCAGCTTTGTATGGTCAGATCCGGTATTGATCTCAGTGTATTTTAAGTCTATCAAGGATGAGGTTGTCGGTACACAGGGACTGGATTATAATGATTTGGATTTTATCTATTATGTGACATTATCTCAGGGAGACGGTAAGAGCTGTAAGGCAGAGGTCGCAGTGCGCGTGGATAACCTTCTGAAAAAAGCAGACGGAACCTATGAGATGGATCTGGATAATGTGGAGATCGTTTCTGCATCCTATAATAACAGAAGCATTATCCAGAATATCATAACGAAATATGAAGACAATTATAATATAGAAAAGATGGAGCATACAGAGTATTATTAAATATATATCAATACAAAAAAAGACAGAACTTAACGTTCTGCCTTTTTTGTTAGCTGACTATGCTACACAGACATTAACTGCCTTTAATTTTCTGGAATCCTTGGGATCCTGCTCTGTCTCAAATGTAACTTTCTGTCCTTCATCAAGAGTCTTGAAACCATCTGACATAATTGCTGAGAAATGTACGAATACATCGTCTCCGCCTTCATCATTTGTCAGAAATCCAAATCCTTTTTGTGAGTTAAACCACTTTACTGTACCATTCATATTGGCACCTCCATTTTAGTCGTACACGAACAATTTCGTCATACATATTTGCATCAAATCATGAAAGTATAAAAAAAAGACCCAATCGTGTAAATCATCAAACATGACTTACAAACTTAGGTCAGATTTAAAATTCATCTTGATTACTTTGCAAGTATAACACACTATTATGAATAAGTAAAGAACTATTTTTAGTAAACAATCACGCTTCATTACTTGCATGGATGCATGGATTAGGGTAAAATACTTACTAGAACGCGAGAAATAAGTACATTTGGCATAGGAGGACGAGAAATGACGATATTGGTTACAGGTGGAGCCGGATTTATCGGCAGCCATACATGTGTTGAATTATTAAACGCAGGCTATCAGGTGGTAGTAGTAGACAATCTGAGCAATGCCTGCCGTGAATCTCTTACAAGAGTTGAAAAGATTACAGGAAAGAAGGTCACCTTTTATCAGGTAGACCTGTTGGATCAGGAACAGTTAAACGCAGTATTTGATCAAGAGAAAATTGATGCAGTCATTCATTTTGCCGGATTGAAGGCGGTTGGTGAGTCTGTAGCAAAGCCTTTGGAATATTATCATAATAATCTGACCGGAACACTGCATTTGTGTGATGCCATGAGAAAACACGGCTGCAAAAACATTGTATTCAGTTCTTCTGCAACAGTTTACGGAGATCCAGCTTTTATTCCGATTACAGAGGAGTGCCCAAAAGGAAAAATCACAAATCCATACGGTAAGACAAAGAGTATGCTGGAGGATATCCTAATGGATCTGTGTGTGCCTGATCCAGAGTGGAGAGTGATGCTGCTTAGATATTTCAATCCCATCGGTGCCCACGAATCAGGTCTGATTGGTGAGAATCCAAAGGGAATTCCAAACAATCTGCTTCCTTATATTACACAGGTGGCAGTCGGTAAGCTAAAGTGTCTTGGCGTATTTGGCAATGATTATGATACACCGGACGGAACTGGTGTGAGAGACTATATTCATGTAGTAGATCTGGCTGAGGGCCATGTGAAAGCGCTTGAAAAGATTGAATCCATGACGAAGAACAATGAATCCGGTTATCGGATTTATAATCTGGGCACAGGAATCGGATATAGTGTGCTGGATATCGTACACAATTTCGAAAAGGCATGCCAAAAAGAGATACCATATGAAATCAAACCGCGCAGGGCAGGAG
>CAYRJT010000285.1:0-3372 GCA_964424675.1 uncultured Lachnospiraceae bacterium | reverse complement strand
AGAATGGCTGATGACTGGATACTGAACAGCTTGTCATTCAGAGTGCCCTGCTCGATTCCTGTCGGAAGATAAGGCTCCAAAAATCTGCCTGCCACCTTCTCATCTGCTCCAGCCAGAGTCTCCACTGCAATTCCGCTCTTCTTGGCTGCAATTGTCAGTAAATCTCTGTCATACATCGCGATACCCAGATTTTCTGCTAACTGCCGTCCGATCTCATGTCCTTCACTGCCGAATTCTCTGCCGATTGTTATAATGATCTTTTTTGCCATACTCACCGCTCCTCCCATTCTTATGTAGATGTATCCATATTGAACGTTACCGAATCACTTATGCTTCCTCTGCCGAGTCTTCCTCATCCGGTACAAACTCCGGACGATACAGGTGATCCCGCAGCATTCTCAGATATTTTCCAAACTCAGCATTCATTTCATCCAGATCAGGCTCACCCATGAACTTCTCCTTCATATATCCGCTGAGTGTCCACTGGATCATGTTGATCACCCTTTTGATATCCACCTTATCCTGAAATTTAGTCATATCTGCCTGTTTATAGATCCCGTTATAAATCTGTTCCATTGCATCCTTTTTATCTGCAATCGCTTCCAGCGCATCTGGATGTCTCTCAAAACGGATGCTCTCCAAAAACTGCTGCATATAGGGATAATTCTTCATCACACGTGTTTTTGACTGTTCCATCTGCTTCAGCAGTTCAAAAAAGTCATCCTCATTTTTCTTGACTGTCTGGGTCAACTCCAATGACATAAAGCGTACACTGTAGTCATAGATAAAGGAATAAAGTCCCTGCTTACTGATAAAATAATGAAACAGCAATCCCTTTGAAATGCCTGCCTGATGCACGATTACATCAGTGCTTGCTCTTTTGTATCCATTCTCACCAAACACCTGTAAAGCGGCATTGATGATCGCATCCTGCTTTTGCTTTTTCACATCAAAGAATTTGTCATTCATAGACGAAAGTTCCTTTCATAAATCAAAAAGTGACTCTGTTGGTCAAGAACAATGTTAACATAAGTCCTACTGTTATGTCAAGCAAAAACTCGGAACTGAAATCCCCTTAAATCAACTGCTGAATTCACGTTTCCGAGTTTTATCTTGCGTATCTTTCTTCAAACTGTTCTCTCTTCATTGGTCTGTCAAAATAGAAGCCCTGCACCAGCCGCACATTCATATTTTCCAGTACCTTGAACTGCTCGTGCGTCTCGATACCCTCTACACAGATCTTGACGCCTATGGCCGTTGCCAGCTCACCAACCATTTTGATAAAGGACTGTGAATACTGATCCTCTGCCAGGTCAGTCACAAAGCTTTGATCTACCTTGATGACATCCAGTGGTATCTCCCTGATATGATTCAGAGAGGAATATCCGGTTCCGAAATCGTCCAAAGCAATCCGCACGCCCAGCTTCTTAATATTACTCAGAATTTCCTTCATACGTGCCATATCGTTGATGGCCAGACTCTCCGTTACCTCAAGTGTCAGATTTCTTGGATTGATACCGGTCTGCTTGATCGTACTGCTGATGGTCTCCACAATATCATTCTGCAGCAGCTGTACGACTGACAGGTTGACGTTAACCTTGAAATAAGGATGTCCGGTTTCATTCCACTTCTTGCATGCCTTGCAGGCCTCACGCAGTACATAGTTTCCGATTGGATTGATTAGTCCCAGATATTCTGCCAATGGAATAAAATCTGCCGGATTGACAAACCCCAGTTCTGATGAGTTCCATCTGATCAATGCCTCAGCCCCTGTACACGGCGTACCCTCCTTGCGGATATCAATAATCGGCTGATAATAGACCTCGAATTCCTTGTAATCATCTGCTGTTGCATCTCGCATGTTCTTTTCCATGTCCAGACGCTGGTTGGACAGCGAATCTGCGTTCTCTGCATAATAGGCTGTACGGTTCTTACCGCTTTTCTTTGCCTCGTACATGGCAATATCGGCCTTTTTGATCAGATCCTGTACGGTTTCTCCTTCATCAGGGAAGGTCACAATTCCCATACTGGTTGTACAATAGTAATCCGCGCCCTTTAAGAACCATGGCTTATTAAATACAATCCGGATTTCCTCTATGATATCAGAAAACCGCGAATAGCTTGATGCAGGTATGATAATGACAAATTCATCTCCACCCATTCTGTAGCAGGTATTCTCGATGCCATCAATCCTCTGCAGACTGTGAGAAATTGCTTTTAATAATACATCACCGTACTGATGCCCCAGGCCATCATTGATATGCTTGAAATCGTCCAGATCCAGATACAGCAGCGCTCCCTGCTGATCAGACTGTTTTGCCTCATCAATATAGTGCACCAGATCCCGCTCACAGCACATACGATTGTATAGACCGGTCAGGAAGTCATTATTGGCCTGCTGTTCAATCTTCTGCTGATACAGCTTTTTATCCGTAATATCAAAGATTGCACACAGAGAAACCTTCCGTCCGTCTACCCAGTGGATATAGGTATAGTGCAGATCGTACCACCTGTCTCTCGTCGGATGATGCAGCTCCAGATAAGTGGCATTTGCTCTCGCACGTTTCCCCCCATCCAGTATGTCATCTATGGTTCCATCCTTGATTTCCTTTTCAAAGGTATTGCGGAAGATGCGGTTTGCAAACAATACTTCCTTTGTTTCCATATCTCTTACATAAATACCGCTTCCGACATTGTCCAGAATTGCCTCCAGCGAAGCATAAGAGCTCGCCAGCGAATTCTTCTGGATTCTTCTCGTCAGGATACTCTGTAGGATCTTAGTCACATCCCCGAGGAATTTTACCTCATCCAGTTCCCAGTTTCTGGGTTTCCTTCCTTCTGCGAAGAGTGTATACATCACGATATTACCATTAATAAAGATTGGCATTGTAATCAGGGCATTCATATGGTGTTGCTCCATGCTTGTCCTGTATTGTTCTGAGAGTTTACTCTTGGAAGAAATAATCGTTGTCTTTTCGGACAATACAATAAAGTCCTCATATGTCATAGAGCGGACACCATCCAGTAAGGATACTGCACCGGTATTCTCCCACATTCCAAGGACATCAGCTGCATTCTGTCCCGGGTTTATCCGGATTACGTAAGCATGGCTCAAATCCACAAAAGAGCCTGCCAGCGTCATGATATCATTAGAGATTTTTTCAAACCCTGCATCACTGTCCAGCATCTGAACGACTTCGGTCATCGCCTCGCTGCGGCGCAGCGCATAGCTCATTTCCTGTTCAGAAGATTTGCTTCTGACCGACTCGGTCTTTGCCATCAGAGCTTTGTATTTATCATTGTAGATATTAAGAGAAGCACTGCGCAGCAGCTTCAGGCTCTCATAAAAATTCTGTTCCGTTGTGATATGGG